>NZ_MUFH01000039.1:0-13977 GCF_001996115.1 Salinivibrio sp. MA427 | reverse complement strand
GATCTTTACGGTGCAATCCGTCAAGCGAAGCACGGCAAAAAAACATTTATTTTGCACGACGGCCCTCCGTACGCGAACGGCAATATTCATATTGGTCACTCTGTTAATAAAATTCTCAAAGACATTATTATTAAATCGAAAACGCTGGCGGACTATGACGCACCGTATGTCCCTGGCTGGGACTGCCACGGTCTACCTATCGAATTGATGGTAGAGAAAAAAGTGGGCAAGCCGGGTCAGAAAATCTCCACCGCCGAGTTCCGTGAAAAATGTCGTGAATACGCGGCCAAGCAAGTGGAAGGTCAAAAAGCCGACTTCAAACGTCTTGGCGTGTTAGGTGAGTGGGATAAACCCTATCTCACCATGGATTTTAAAACTGAGGCCAGCATCATCCGTGCCTTGGGTAAGATTGCTGGGAATGGCCACTTGCACAAAGGGTTTAAACCGGTTCACTGGTGTACGGATTGTGGTTCAGCCCTTGCCGAAGCCGAAGTCGAGTATCAAGACAAGACGTCTCCATCGATTGACGTCATGTTCCGTGCGGTCGATGAGCAGGCGCTCGTGAACACCTTTACCCTTGCTGGTGAGCATCAAGGCGAAGGGCCTGTTTCGGCGGTGATCTGGACGACGACGCCTTGGACTCTGCCGGCTAACCGCGCCGTTGCTGTGTCCGCGGATCTGGAATATGTGCTGGTGCAAGTCGAAGGCGAGCAGCCACAGCGCTTAATTCTGGCGGCAGAGTTGGCCAAAGACGTCATGGATCGTGCTGGTATCGAGCACTATCACAACCTTGGTTTTTGTAAAGGTGAAGCGTTAGAGCTGCAACGTGTTCAACACCCATTTTATGATTTTGACGTGCCGGTGATCCTTGGCGATCACGTGACAACTGAGTCGGGTACGGGGGTTGTCCACACTGCGCCTGGACACGGACAAGAAGACTTCGTGGTGGGGAAAAAATACGACCTAGAAGTGGCCAATCCTGTGGGGAGCAATGGTGTGTATTTACCTGATACACCACTGTTTGCCGGTCAGCACGTGTTTAAAGCCAATGATAATGTCATTGAGACGCTTAAAACGCATGGCGCGCTGCTGCATCATCATGCCTATGAACACAGCTATCCGCACTGCTGGCGCCACAAAACGCCGATTATTTTCCGAGCGACGCCACAGTGGTTTATCGGCATGGATAAAGCCGGTCTGCGAGATAAAGCCTTACAAGAGATCAAAAACGTTGAATGGATCCCTGACTGGGGGCAAAGCCGCATTGAATCCATGGTTGAAGGCCGTCCAGACTGGTGTATTTCTCGTCAGCGTACCTGGGGCGTACCCATTGCCTTGTTCGTTCACAAAGAAACGTCAGAGCTTCACCCCGATACGATTAACCTGATTGAGCAGGTTGCACAGCGGGTAGAGCAATCGGGCATTCAAGCGTGGTGGGATTTGGATCTTAACGAACTGCTTGGCGATGAAGCAGATCAGTACGAGAAAGTGCTGGATACGCTCGATGTATGGTTTGATTCAGGCGCGACGCACTATGCGGTGGTTAACCAGCGTAACGAGTTCAACGGCCAAGAAGCTGACATGTACCTCGAAGGGTCGGATCAGCACCGTGGTTGGTTCCAATCATCGTTAATGACCTCGGTCGCCATCAAAGAGAAAGCCCCGTATCGAAAAGTGCTGACTCATGGTTTCACCGTTGACGGCAAAGGCCGCAAGATGTCGAAATCTTTGGGGAACACCATCGCGCCGCRAGACGTGATGAACAAGCTGGGTGCCGATATTTTGCGTTTATGGGTGGCATCAACCGATTACACCGGTGAGATCACCGTCTCGGATGAGATCCTAAAACGCAGCGCCGATGCGTATCGTCGTATCCGCAACACCTCGCGTTTCTTGCTGGCGAACCTACATGGCTTTGATCCTAAAACCGACTTGGTTGCCCCAGACGATTTGGTCGCGGTTGATCGTTGGGCGGTGGGACGTGCGTTGGCGGCACAGCAAGAAATTACAGAAGCATTTGAAGCCTGTAATTTCCACCAAGTCACGCAACGCTTGATGCAGTTCTGCTCGATTGAGATGGGCTCTTTTTATCTCGATATTATTAAGGATCGCCAATACACCGCGAAAGCCGGCAGCCATGCGCACCGAAGCTGCCAAACGGCACTGTTCCACATTGTCGAAGCCTTGGTCCGTTGGATGGCTCCTATTATGTCGTTCACGGCGGATGAAATTTGGAATGAAATGCCGGGTGAGCGTAGCAAGTTTGTCTTTACCGATGTCTGGTATGACTGCCTATTTGATCTAGAAGACAGTGCTGCCCTTAATCAGGCGTTCTGGGCGAAATTGTTAAACGTACGCGATGCGGTCAATAAAACGCTTGAACAGGCCCGTAACGAAAAAGTCATTGGTGGCTCACTAGAAGCCGAAGTGACCCTGTATGCGCCCGCCGATTTTGCCGAAAAACTGCGCTTAATGGGCGATGAACTTCGCTTTGTGCTGTTAACGTCAAAAGCAACTGTGGTCGCCGGTGAAGCCCCAATATCTGCGACGAAAACGGATGTTGAAGGCCTTGCTGTTGAGGTGACGGCTTCAAGTGCGGCGAAGTGCGAACGTTGCTGGCATCACGTCGCCGACGTGGGCACCATTGCTGGCCATGAAGAGATCTGTGGCCGTTGTGTGACCAACATTGCAGGAGAAGGCGAAACTCGCCAATTTGCGTGATGCAGACTCTTTCCCTCTCGCAATCAGGATGGCGCTGGCTTTGGCTGGCGCCTCTGGTGTTTGCGCTCGATATTGGTAGTAAGTGGCTGGTGATGCAAACCATGGAATACGGGTTTGCTAACCGCATTGAACTATTGCCTTTTTTTAATCTTACCTACGTGCATAACCATGGCGCAGCCTTTAGTTTTTTGAGTGATGCTGGAGGCTGGCAGCGTTGGCTATTTAGCGTGATTGCACTAGGAGTCAGTGGATTACTGGCTTATTGGATGCGGACCACCCCAGCAAGCCAACGGCTGATCAATATTGCCTATGCGATGATCATCGGCGGCGCATTGGGTAATTTATTTGATCGGCTTGTTCATGGTTATGTCATCGACTTTTTAGATTTTTACATTGGCACGTCGCATTGGCCGGCGTTTAACTTGGCGGATTCCGCGATTTGTTTGGGGGCGGCGTTGGTAATTCTGGAAAGTTTTCGTCAGGACGCGTCATCGACCAAGCAGGGATAATGCGTATCTATCTGCACACTCCGACTTTCAAAAAGGATGAATCATGAAAGCGATCAGCGCCGCTAGCGAAGTGATTATGCATTTTACCATCAAGCTTGAAGATGGCTCGGTGGCCGATACCACCCATAATGCGGGGAAGCCTGCGAAATTGGTGATGGGAGACGGCAGTCTGACCGAAAACTTTGAAAACTGCTTACTGGGCTTAAAAGAAGGCGCCTCGAGTAGCTTTACCTTAGCGCCTGAAGATGCCTTTGGGCAGCCAAACCCTGATAATATTCATTATATGGATCGCCGCCATTTCGGAGGAGAAACACCCGCCGAAGAAGGTGCGATCATTGCGTTTAGTGGTCCTCAAGGGCAAGAAATTCCGGGGATTATTACCGCGGTCTCTGGCGACTCAGTCACCGTTGACTTTAATCATCCTTTGGCGGGTAAAACCGTCATTTTTGACGTTGAAATTATAAGTGTGCAATAAGGCGTAGTCATGAAGATCCTACTTGCCAATCCCCGTGGCTTTTGTGCGGGCGTCGATCGTGCAATCAGTATTGTTGAACGAGCGTTAGAAATCTATCAACCGCCGATTTATGTGCGTCATGAAGTGGTGCACAACCGTTTCGTCGTGGAAGGGTTAAAGCAGCGTGGGGCGATTTTTGTTGAGCAGATCAGCGAAGTGCCTGACGACAGTATTGTGATCTTCTCTGCACACGGTGTATCACAAGCGGTGCGGAACGAGGCGAAATCACGTCAATTGACCGTGTTTGATGCCACCTGTCCATTGGTGACCAAGGTCCATATGGAAGTGGCGCGCGCAAGCCGCAAAAACATGGAAGTGGTGCTGATAGGCCATGCGGGCCACCCAGAAGTGGAAGGCACCATGGGTCAATACGCCAGCGAAACGGGTGGCATGTATTTGGTCGAAACCCCAGACGATGTCTATACCCTCAAGGTCAACGATCCAGATAACCTACACTATGTCAGTCAAACTACACTGTCTGTGGATGAAACGGCAGATGTGATTGATACCTTGCGGCAGGTATTTCCCAATATCCAAGGCCCGCGCAAAGATGATATTTGTTATGCCACACAGAACCGCCAAGATGCGGTACGCGATCTTGCGCAAAGCTGTGATGTGATGATTGTCGTTGGATCGAAAAATAGCTCAAATTCAAATCGCCTCCGTGAGCTTTCTGAAAAGCTAGGTACGCCTGGGTATTTGGTTGATACAGCACAAGACATTGCCCCCGCTTGGTTAGACGGCAAGCATACCGTTGGGATCACGGCAGGAGCATCGGCGCCTGAAGAGCTGGTGGATCATATTATCGAGCGCATCAAGCAGCTTGGTGCCACAGAGGTTGAAAATCTCTCTGGACGAGAAGAAAACATGTTCTTTGAAGTGCCGAAGGAATTACAAATTCGTGAGGTCACTTAACCGTGATGATCCAGACCAAAACGGGAAGCGAAAGCTTCCCTTTTTTTCGCCAATATACAAGTGCCAGGGAACGCGCTAGAGTGGTCAGTTACGATCAAGGAGCCAATTTGCTGGCAAAGTGACAAAGGGGAAAATCATGGTACGTATTGCCATTGCAGGCGCGGCTGGACGAATGGGCCGCAACCTTATTCAAGCGGTTGCACAATACTCGGGCGCAACATTGGGCGCGGCGAGTGAGCGCCCTGAATCTAGCCTAGTAGGCACAGATGCGGGTGAGTTGGCAGGAATTGGCCGTTTAGGGGTTAACGTGGTGGACGACCTTGCTAATGTCAGTGATGACTTCGACGTGATTATCGACTTTACCGCACCATCGGCCACGATGGCGCATTTGGCGTTATGCCAACAACAAGGTAAACAATTAGTCATTGGCACCACCGGGTTTGACGAGGCGCAAAAACAAGTCATTCATGAGGCCGCTGAGTCAACTGCCTTAGTCATGGCGCCCAACTACAGTGTGGGGGTGAACCTAGTGYTTAAGTTGCTCGAGCAAGCCGCCAAAGTGATGGGGGAGGAATGCGATATTGAAATTGTTGAAGCCCACCACCGCCATAAAGTGGATGCCCCTTCAGGCACAGCGCTAGGTATGGGCGAAGCGATTGCAGGGGCAATGGGTAACAACCTCAGCGATGTGGCTGTCTATGCGCGAGAAGGGAATACGGGCGAGCGCAGCAAAGACGAGATTGGTTTTGCCACCCTTCGTGCCGGTGACATTGTTGGCGAACATACTGCGATGTTTGCCGATATCGGTGAGCGTGTTGAGATCACGCACAAGGCCTCAAACCGTAATACCTTTGCCAAAGGCGCGGTCCGTGCAGCGGTTTGGCTCAATCAGCACCCGTCGGGTTTTTATACCATGCAAGATGTCCTCGATTTAAAATAACTATTCATCGCGCTTCGGCGCGATGTTTTTTGCTTATACGTAAAACGCCCTCTCTGTTTGTGTTACTCCTCCAGCTTTATCTATTTTTTACTGGGCTCATATCGCTATTTTTGCACGAGACTGTATTTATCAGGTGTTAAAAGTAAAGGTAAACGTTTGCTAATGAGCTTTTATTTTTTTAGACAGATATTGTGTCTTACGTAATGATGCTGGCAGTGATTTGGGTGTTTTTTGTACCGTAAAGTCGATTTAAGCTGTGTTTTATGGCGGCTTAGATAAGGAAATCTATTGAGTGGTGAATAAAGAAAACAAAAAAACGCGGGTTTGATTGACAGCTTCTCCATGCATCCCTAGAATGCGCGCAATTTGTCAAAATTCAGCTTGACGCGGGTTTTGATCTTAGATGGAATACGTAAATGCAACGTTAGTCGTTAAAAGTGCATTTTTATATAAACTGGAGGTTGTCTTGAGCAAGTTTGCGCTCTTAGTCCTAGAAGATGGGACAGTGTTCCACGGTACCCCGATCGGCGCGGATGGCTCCGCGGTGGGAGAAGTGGTTTTCAATACCTCGATGACGGGGTATCAAGAAATTGTCACCGACCCCTCTTATTCCCGTCAAATAGTCACTCTTACTTATCCCCACATTGGCAACACCGGCACCAACACCGAAGACGAAGAATCCTCCCAAGTTCACGCTCAAGGCCTCGTGATTCGTGATCTCCCTCTCTTAGCTAGCAACTTCCGCAATCAACAATCCCTTTCTGATTACCTCAAGCAACACAACATTGTTGGCATTGCCGACATTGATACGCGTAAGCTCACCCGTTTGTTGCGTGAAAAAGGGGCGCAAAATGGTTGCATTGTCGCTGGCGACAGCGTGGATGAAGCATTGGCTTTGGTTAACGCGCAAGATTTTCCTGGCCTCAAGGGCATGGATCTCGCCAAAGAAGTGACCACTCAGGAAAGCTACAGCTGGACACAAGGCTCTTGGCAACTTCATCAAGGCTTACCCGATGCTTTACCTGATAGTGAATTGCCTTATCACGTAGTGGCGTATGACTTTGGTGCCAAACGTAACATTTTACGTATGCTGGTTGACCGTGGCTGTCGTTTGACGGTGGTGCCTGCCACCACACCCGCAGACGAGGTGCTGGCGATGAATCCGGATGGAGTCTTCCTATCCAACGGTCCTGGCGATCCAGCCCCGTGTGACTACGCGATTGCGGCGACGCAAACCTTCTTAGCGAAAGGCGTGCCTTTATTTGGTATTTGCTTGGGCCACCAAATTTTAGCACTGGCGAGCGGTGCTAAGACGGTGAAAATGAAATTTGGCCATCATGGTGCCAATCACCCGGTGAAAGATTTAGACCGAGACGTGGTGATGATCACCAGCCAAAACCATGGCTTTGCGGCCGATAAAGATAGCTTGCCAGACACATTGCGGGCGACCCATGTGTCTTTGTTCGATGGCAGCTTACAAGGCATTCATCATATTGAAAAACCCGCCTTTAGCTTCCAAGGCCACCCAGAGGCAAGTCCAGGACCGCATGATGCGGCGCCTCTTTTTGACCATTTTATCGACCTTATCAAACAACATCGCGCCTAATCGGAGTCGTTGAGCATGCCAAAACGCACAGACATAAAAAGCATTCTAATCCTGGGCGCAGGCCCGATTGTCATCGGCCAAGCCTGTGAATTTGACTACTCAGGGGCACAAGCGTGTAAAGCGCTACGCGAAGAGGGGTACCGGGTTATTCTCGTGAACTCGAACCCAGCGACTATCATGACTGATCCCGAAATGGCCGATGCGACCTATATCGAGCCGATTCAGTGGCAGGTAGTGAAACATATTATTGAGAAAGAGCGCCCCGATGCGGTGTTACCGACCATGGGCGGTCAAACGGGATTAAACTGTGCACTTGATCTCGAGCGTCACGGCGTACTGGCGGAATTTGGCGTAGAGATGATTGGTGCAACAGCCGACGCCATTGATAAAGCGGAAGACCGACACCGTTTTGATGAAGCGATGCGCAGCATTAACCTTGAGTGTCCGCGTGCGGGCATTGCCCATAGTATGGATGAGGCTCACAAGGTACTCGATGAAGTGGGTTTCCCTTGTATTATCCGCCCTTCATTTACCATGGGCGGCACTGGTGGCGGTATTGCCTACAACCAAGAAGAATTTAAAGACATTTGCGAGCGAGGTCTGGATTTGTCGCCAACCAACGAGCTGTTGAWTGATGAATCCTTGATTGGTWGGAAAGAGTACGAAATGGAAGTGGTGCGGGATAAAAACGATAACTGCATCATTGTCTGCTCGATTGAAAACGTCGATGCGATGGGTGTCCACACTGGTGATTCGATCACCGTCGCGCCCGCTCAAACATTGACCGATAAAGAATACCAATTGATGCGCAATGCCTCCGTGGCTGTGCTGCGTGAAATCGGTGTCGAAACCGGTGGGTCGAACGTTCAGTTTGGGATCAACCCTAATAATGGGCGCATGGTGATCATTGAAATGAACCCGCGCGTCTCGCGTTCATCAGCCTTAGCATCAAAAGCAACCGGTTTCCCGATTGCCAAAGTAGCGGCCAAATTAGCGGTTGGCTTTACCCTTGATGAGCTGATGAATGATATTACCGGCGGTGCCACACCGGCTTCATTTGAGCCGACCATTGATTACGTGGTCACGAAAATCCCACGCTTTAATTTTGAAAAATTTGCTGGCGCCAATGATAGACTGACGACCCAGATGAAATCCGTGGGCGAGGTGATGGCCATTGGCCGTAACCAACAAGAATCGTTACAGAAAGCATTACGCGGTCTAGAAACCGGCGCGTCTGGTTTTGATGAGATGGTCAACCTGGATGACGATACCGCATTGACGCGTATTCGCCATGAGCTGAAAGAGCCGGGCGCCGAGCGGATTTGGTATGTCGCGGATGCCTTCCGTGCAGGCATGTCGGTCGATGGGGTTTTCAACCTCACCAATATTGATCGCTGGTTCTTGGTGCAAATCGAAGACATCGTCAAACATGAACAACAAGTCCGAGATAATGGGTTTGCTGGCCTTAATGCGGTCGCACTGCGCCAATTAAAGCGTAAAGGTTTTTCCGATGTGCGCTTGGCGAATCTTCTCGGGGTGTCTGAAATTGAAGTGCGCAAACTACGGGATAAATTCAACATCCATCCGGTCTACAAACGCGTTGATACGTGCGCAGCTGAGTTTTCCTCTGATACCGCGTACATGTACTCAAGCTATGATGATGAATGTGAATCGCAACCAACCGATAAAAAGAAAATCATGGTTATCGGTGGTGGGCCGAACCGTATCGGACAGGGCATCGAGTTTGATTATTGCTGCGTCCATGCTTCGTTAGCGCTGCGCGAAGACGGCTATGAGACCATCATGGTGAACTGTAACCCTGAAACCGTCTCTACCGACTATGATACTTCCGATCGCCTCTACTTTGAGCCGGTGACCTTGGAAGATGTGTTGGCGATTGTTCGGGTCGAAAACCCTGAAGGGGTAATTGTTCAGTATGGTGGCCAAACCCCACTTAAACTGGCTCGAGCGCTAGAAGCGGCTGGGGTGCCGATCATTGGTACCAGTCCTGATGCAATTGACCGCGCGGAAGACCGTGAACGTTTCCAAGATGCGGTAGAGCGCCTAGGGCTGAAACAACCTGCCAACGCCACCGTGACGGCATTAGAGCAGGCGGTGGAAAAAGCGAAAGAGATTGGCTACCCGCTAGTGGTGCGTCCGTCTTATGTGCTTGGGGGGCGGGCGATGGAAATCGTGTATGACGAAACGGATTTGCGTCGCTACTTTAATGAGGCCGTGAGTGTGTCGCATGAATCTCCCGTCTTGCTCGATCACTTCCTTGATGACGCGACCGAAGTAGATATTGATGCCGTGTGTGACGGTGACATCGTTGTCATTGGTGGCATTATGGAGCACATTGAGCAAGCGGGAGTGCACTCGGGCGATTCGGCGTGTTCACTACCAGCGTATACGTTGAGCGATGACGTTCAAGATCGGATGCGTGAACAAGTACGTAAATTAGCCTTAGAGCTTGGTGTACGCGGCTTGGTGAATACCCAGTTTGCGGTGAAAGATGATGAAATTTATCTGATTGAAGTAAACCCGCGGGCTGCACGAACGGTTCCATTTGTGTCTAAAGCGACAGGAGTGCCGCTGGCGAAAATTGCTGCTCGCGTCATGGCAGGACAATCACTTGCCGAGCAAGGGTTCGTGAACGAAGTGATTCCACCTTACTATTCCGTGAAAGAGGTGGTACTCCCGTTTAATAAGTTCCCAGGCGTGGATCCTTTGCTTGGGCCAGAAATGCGCTCAACCGGTGAAGTGATGGGTGTGGGCGATACCTTTGCTGAAGCGTTTGCTAAAGCGGATTTAGCCTGTGGCAAAGCCTATAGCGAAAGCGGGCGAGCCTTGTTGTCGGTTCGCAATAACGATAAGCAGCGCGTGGTCGACCTGGCCGCGAAGCTGCTGAAACTTGGCTTTGAGCTTGATGCCACCCACGGCACTGCCGTTATTCTGGGAGAAGCGGGGATCAATCCGCGCCTTGTCAACAAAGTGCACGAAGGACGTCCGCACATTCTTGACCGCATCAAAAACGGTGAGTATAGCTATATTGTCAATACCACCGAGGGGCGCCAAGCGATTGAAGATTCAAAAGTCTTACGTCGTGGTGCGCTGGCCGCCAAGGTCAATTATACCACCACACTGAATGCGGCCTTCGCCACGTGCATGGCGTTAACGGCGGCCGACACCACCAAAGTGAATCCGGTGCAATCGCTGCACGCACGAGTACTGACCAAGTCTTAACCCGATGAGACGTCAATAAGCAGCCATCAGACCCGCCTTTTTGGCGGGTCTTTCTTATCGCGCGTTCATGGCTGAGCGCGAGCGAAAGCAGGTACGAGCTGGCCACGGATCAATGCGTGATAAAACTCACGTTCAAATTGGGTGATCGGTGCGGGTACATTGTCAGGTAACGCGTCTTCATCCGGGTGATAATGACTGACTAACTGCACCACAATATGCGCCTGCCCGGTGTCATCCTCTAGTAAACCGGCCAAGTTAAAACTGCCATAAAGCGAGCCGCTCTTGGCTTTTAATCGCCCTTTAATCGGCGCGTGTCGGACACTTTGCCGATACTTAAGTGTGCCATCCATGCCTGCCGTGGGGAGCATCTCAATCAGTCCCAGCTCAGGGTGCGTCGAGATATAGTGAAGAACACTGGCCAACTGGCGCGCGCTTAAACGGTTGTTTCGGGATAAACCGGATCCATCCACTAWGATCGCGCGGGATAGGTCGATCCCTGCCTTTTGCAAGATGGCTTTAACTGCCGCGACGCCATTGCGGTAAGATCCCGGCAGCTGAAAATAGCGCCGCCCGAGCGCTTTCAAAAGGTTATCCGCAATCAAGTTGTCTGAGTCTCGCAGCATGGTGGTCAGCAGTGACGGTAACGGGACAGAGTGATGGCGGGCAAGTTCACGATGTTGGCTAGGAGCCGGTGCGACCAGAATTTGACCATTGAGGTGCACATTCAATCGTGCGAGCTCATCGGCAACAATGGCTTTCACATAGGCGGAAGGGGTTTGAACCGCAAAATTTAATGGCAGTGGCCTGTCCCGGTGGGCAAGACAGCCAGAAAAGTGGTACTGATTATCCGCGGTGGCGGTTAAATCAAGCCCGCAGTGACGCGCTGTTTGCTGTTCTTCTGTCACCGTAAGGGCGTCGCTAGTCACTGAAATTGGCTGATGACGAGGAACATGAACGCGTGTTTGTACTTGATCGGGCTGGCTGTATATTGCCCCCTGCACACAATTATGATCCAGTGTTATTGCGGTTGAGGGAGCGCTGTAACAGACGGCGAGAATATCCCAAGGCCATCCGGGGGCGCGAGAGCGACCGGCGAAGGCTTGGCCGTCCAGGTAAAGATGATTGATATTATCCAGCCCTCGACGAGGCAGTTGACTAAGTAGCTGACGAATATCTTTGCGAGTTAATAAGGGATCGCCATTAAAAATAAGCGCGATGTCATCGCCAGCTTGTACCAGCCGTGTCGAAAAACGGAAGGTACTCGGTAAATAAAGGCGAGCGGCGAGCCCGGTGAGTAGCTTTTGTGTACTCGCAGGGGGAAGCAATGCATCCACTTGCTGACTAAGCTGCGGTTGTGTGTGTTGGGGATCGCTGACCCACAAGGCGGCCTGACTGCCTTTGGGCAATAAAGGGGTCAGCTGTTCAATCGTCAGCTGATTCGATGCATAAGCTAGTGATGTCGTGAACAATACGCTAAGTGCGAGGCAGAAAATAACCGCTAGGCAACGTATCGGTGCTAGGCAGCGAAAAAGAGCGCGAATCATGAGTGAGAGCCTTTGTGTTATTGCATCGTGTTTATCCTACCCTGTCCAGCCTTGAAGACAAGCCGCACGCAGGCCTGATACACCTCATCTGCTGGACAATCACCGGCTGGTCGGTCACGCTATTGCCGGATCAGAGATGATTTTGCGCCAATTCTTGTTTACAATCGAAAAAAAGCGTTGAATTCCGCCGCGCCCAAATTTTTGTTTGGGCGTGGCTTTGTTTTGCCAAAATCCCTTTGCTGTGGATTGAAAGAGGTAATGTCATTTATGGATAAAGTGCCAATGACCGTACGCGGCGAGCAGCTGCTACGAGAAGAGCTGGACAAGTTGACCAAACGCCGCCCAGAGATCTCTAACGCCATTGCAGAGGCGCGTGAGCTGGGTGATTTAAAAGAAAACGCGGAATATCATGCTGCGCGAGAAGAGCAGGGGATTTGTGAAGCGCAAATTCGCGATATTGAATACAAACTATCGGTCGCTCAAGTGATTGATGTCACCAAAATGCCGAATAATGGCAAAGTGATTTTTGGTGCTACCGTGACTGTGATTGACATCAATACCGACGAAGAACTGACCTATCGTATCGTGGGTGATGATGAGGCGGACATTAAAGCCAACCTTATTTCAGTGAACTCACCGATTGCCCGAGGCTTAATTGGTAAAGAAGAAGGCGAAGAAGTGAGCATCACCACACCGGGTGGTGTGAAAGAATTTGAGATTGGCAGCGTCGATTACGTCTAAGTAAAGTGTTACGAGATGTAACTTTTCGCTGAGTTTTCAACAGTAAAAAGGCCGCGACGCGGCCTTTTTTGTTATGCTTCAGCGCAAGTGCGGCAAACCACTAAGGCCACCCAAACTATTTGCGTGGTAATGTGATTTTACGCTCTTCGCTTTGACGGTAAATCACCAGTGTTTTGCCGATAACCTGCACTTTTTCGGCGCCAGTTTCACGAATGATAGCGTCGACAATCAGGTTTTTGGTCTCGCGGTCTTCTGATGCGACTTTCACTTTGATCAATTCATGGTGGTCAAGCGCAAGCTCAATTTCAGCGACCACGGCTTCGGTTAAGCCATTGGCGCCCATTAAGACTACAGGCTTAAGCTGGTGAGCCAGTCCTTTGAGATACTGTTTTTGTTTGGTGCTGAGTTTCATGTTGGCTCGATTTCTATTTGCTAGGGGTTGAAAACATGCCATTCTAACGCCATCTCATCACAAACTGAAACAGTATAAAGACGCTCCATGGCAACCGAATTATCTAGATAGCCGCTTTTGAGCTACCTTTAATAATAACATTCAGTGCGCAATCGATTGAATTTTATGATAATGCGTTGCCAACAATAGGGTTTGGTTAGGAACAACATGGCGAACAAAAAGCATTCAGCTAGCTCAGGACGTTGGTTGAAAGAACACTTTGACGATAAGTATGTGCACGAAGCGCAAAAAAAAGGTTATCGCTCACGCGCTATCTTTAAACTGGAAGAAATCCAGCAAAAAGATCGCATCTTAAAGCCCGGTATGACAGTGGTCGATTTAGGGGCCGCGCCTGGCGGATGGTCGCAGTATGCGGCGACGCAAGTCGGCGATGAAGGCCAAGTGATCGCGTGCGATATCTTACCGATGGATTCGATGCCAGGCGTCAGCTTTCTCCAAGGCGATTTTCGTGAACAAACCGTTCTTGATGCCCTTATTGATCGTATACAACCTGACATGGTTGACGTGGTGATGTCTGACATGGCGCCGAACATGAGTGGCAACCAGGCGGCAGACCAACCGCGTGCGATGTATTTGGTGGAGCTGGCGTTGGATATGTGCCGGGAAGTGTTAGGCCCCAAAGGCTGCTTCGTGGTAAAAGTATTTCAAGGAGAAGGCTTTGATCATTATCTGGCCGAAGTCCGTAAAATGTTTACAGCGGTCAAAATTCGTAAACCCGACTCATCCCGCGCACGGTCGCGAGAGGTCTACATTGTGGCTACAGGTTATAAAC
>NZ_MUFH01000389.1:0-1995 GCF_001996115.1 Salinivibrio sp. MA427 | reverse complement strand
CTACCATACAGCACCAGATTACGAGCACTTTCTGAAAGCGCGGTCCATGGCAAGTCTGGATCAAAATCAGCGATACCTCGCAAGCCTTCTATGGTGTAATGTTGAATGTTAATAAACTTATAATTTTTTGCTGTCCATAACACACAAGCACCTTCGTGCATCGACTTCTCGGGGTTTGCGATCAGCTGTGTAATATCAACCTCTGCAGACGTGCCTAAACCCTTGCAGGAAGGACAGGCACCGCTGGATTCATGCTCCGGCGCATTGAATGAAAGCAAATGAATATCAGCTGGGCGATAGATAAGTGGGTCAGAGGGTGTGACCCAGTGCTTGCGGGAATCGAGGCCAACGCCGTGGACACCTTGAAGTTCTGATAGCTTGCTATTGTGTGTTTCTACAAACACGCGTCCTTCACCAGCTTGAAATGCCAACTGCATCAGCTGGAATAGCCTCTTCTCGTTTTTTGCCGCTCGCTTGCTTAGATCGATCTCACCTACCAATACCTCTACAAGATGACGGCTCTTTTTGGAAAACGGCTTGAAAGGGTTTAAGTGTACTATGCGGCCCAGATCCCATTGTTTGGGAGTATCACTTTCACTACGCACGGTGGCAGTATCAAACCCCAATTCAGCTAGATTTGTTGCCATGGCAACACCATCATTGGCGACAAAAGACAAAGGAATTGCCCAGATGGTAATCTTGCCTTGATGATGCTGCAAAAGCCATTCAGCATAATGCTCTGCCGTTGGGGCATCTAAAACAGTGCCAGCAATTTTCGAGACAGGGTTAGACCATTGCAAAAACATGTGTCGCAGCAGCGAAAGTAATCCACTGGCTGTGGCCACTGTAGTGCGCGAGGAAGCCCTAAAAGCGCGCTGGCCAACATGTAAGGTGGTGGGCAAAGCATCGATAAAAGCCGGATTCATCGGTAAGCCTAAATGATCCTGCGAGACCCCGAGAAACTCTTTGAGGCGCTGATTACCTTCTAGTGCGAGCACATCTCTCAATAGAGAACTTTTTCCTGAACCAGATACTCCTACAACCATCGAGATCGAACCAAGCGGGAAAGTAACATCGACAGCTTGAAGATTATTGGCATCAGCGCCAACTACATGGATAGCTTGTGCGCTCAGATTTGCCATTGGGGTTCATCCTGAAGATGAAGGACATAGATTTCACGAGCAAGAAACTGCCGGGGGAATTTTGTAAACTGAACCGTGCATTCACCTCGATAATGTAGTGCCCGGTGATTTGAGACAAAAAGTGCGTCACCCGGTGCTAAATGAATCGGTTCAGATACTGCCATTGCGCAATCATGGATGACTGTTAGATAGTGCTCCAGTTCCTGTGGTAGTGAATATAAACGCTGTGCTGCTGCTCGTAAGGTTTCGGGATGAAATCGAATTGTGCCATCTTCAATAATAGAACCAGACCAAGCGCCCTGTTTGCGCTCATCTACCATGTCCAATTTGGTTTTTGTTAGAAACGTAAGCGTGTCTGCTTCGCCTCGCCTTTCAAGCTCACTTAGCAGTTCATCAATCATCACCACTCGTGATTCACCCATTTTAGGATTGGGGTCAGGCTTGTGGCAGTGAATGACCGTAGCGGCCGGTGGTACAGGTGCAGTGTTGAGGTCAGTGTGAAAATATCCCTCTTTAATCGTTTGCGATAGCTCTTTGGTCCAAGGCGACATCTTAAAGTGTTTGACGATTTTATTTTTTCGGTAGGATTTAAAACGTGCAGATAGACTCAATGCTGCAAGCAGAGTTGTAGCACCGTCATCCGTGGGTACACCGCGAACCACAAGGCTGGACTTGTCATGCCACGACCTCGCAACCTGCTGGATGAAGGTAGTCCATTGAGATGAGTGAAAAAATTTTGGTGGATCCCATGTGGACCCRAGCAAACTCATTTCCAAATACTCCAGGCTTACAGAGCGAGATGTTTCCAAAAGCTGCTGTGCTAAATCGCCAGGCATGTGGACTTCATTAATAT
>NZ_MUFH01000388.1:0-2002 GCF_001996115.1 Salinivibrio sp. MA427 | reverse complement strand
GTATATTACCGCGACGGTAAGTGTGTTGATGAAAATGGTACACTTGGCGGCTCAGCATTGACGATGGACCGAGCGGTGCATAACAGTGTTGAGCATGTAGGGATCGCCTTGGATGAAGCCTTGCGGATGGCGACGCTCTATCCTGCTCGCGCAATGGGCATTGATCAGCATTATGGCAGTATTCGTCCCGGAAAAGTCGCGAATCTTGCCATTTTTGACCGTTCAATCAACATTCAAGCAACGATCGTAAACGGGCACTATTTACACAGCTAGGACACCTATGACTGGCGGAAAAATTGGGAATGTCGATCTCGTAAAGCAACTGAACGGCGCAGCCGTTTATCGACTCATTGATCAACAAGGGCCTATTTCACGCATACAAATTGCTGATGTGAGTCGACTGGCTCCTGCAAGTGTGACAAAAATAACCCGCCAACTCTTGGAAAGAGGCCTGATCAAAGAAGTGGCGCAACAGGCCTCAACCGGTGGACGTCGCGCCATTTCACTGACCACCGAGTGCGCCCCTTTTCATACGCTTGCCGTAAGATTGGGGCGTCATTTTATTGAGCTATCTTTGTATGACTTAAGTGGTGCCTCATTGGCTGAGCACGGTGAAACCTTTCATTACCAAGATCAAGATCAGTTGGTCAAAGGCTTAATCGATATCGTGAGCCAATTTATTGATACTCACCAACATGCCATTCGAGAGCTCATTGCCATTTCGGTTGTGATGCCAGGTTTGGTCGACCCAGATTCTGGTGTGGTCGAGTACATGCCCAATATTAATATTCAGCAACTCGCGCTCGCCGATACACTGCGCGATGAATTTGGCGTGCAAGCCTTTGTTGGCAACGACATTCGAGGACAAGCACTCGCTGAGCACTACTTTGGCGCCAGTCAAGACTACTACGATTCAATGCTGGTCAGTGTGCATCACGGAACTGGGGCAGGGATTATCGTCAATGGCCAGATCTTTCTCGGTCACAACCGGAATGTGGGTGAACTCGGCCATGTTCAAATCGACCCTCTCGGTAAAAAATGCCAATGTGGTAACTTTGGCTGCCTGGAAACCGTCGCATCAAACGAGGCCATCATTGAGCATGCGCAGCAATTATTGGCTCAAGGTCATCCCAGCAGCCTAACGCACGATCAAACGTTAACCATCGAGGCCATTTGCCAAGCCGCCGAGCAAGGCGATGAGCTGGCCCGTCAAGTCTTAGTCAAAGTCGGTAATCATTTGGGTAAAGCGATCGCGATGACGGTGAACCTGTTTAACCCGCAGCTGGTTGTCATTGCGGGTAAGATCACCGCCGCCAAAAGTGTGGTATTCCCCGCCATTGAGCGCTGTGTAGAAAACCAGTCACTGCCAAGCTTCCACCAAAAACTGGCAATCGTTAGCGCGGATTTACAAACTCAGCCAACCATGGCGGCGTTTGCTTTAGTCAAGCGTGCGATGCTAAACGGTGAACTCCTTCAACAGTTACTCGAAGAATAATGCTATCGGGCTTGCTCCTCTGTAAGCCCGTTTTTCTCCCCTTTTCACATCTATCCCTCATCGGCCAAGTTAGTGACTATTTTACATTCACAGATTGACCACAAAACGTGTACATTATAGCCACGTGACAGACAAGACGTTGTCTCATTCAACTCTGGAATAAGTATAAAATATGGAACTGGTTTTTATCTCAACCGCTTTTGTTAGTGGCTACATATTAATGCGCTGCCACCTTCCCCCCTTAGTTGGCTTTCTGCTTGCCGGTTTTGCTCTCCATGCAATGGGGTATCAATCCACCCCCGTGATCACCCAGCTGGCCGAACTAGGGGTCACCCTTCTCCTTTTTACAATTGGGTTAAAGCTCGATGTCAAAACGCTGTTTGCTAAAGAAATTTGGTTTGGAGCTACCGCGCACAATGTGCTGACAACCGGCTTTTTTACCTTAGCGCTAATGGGCCTGAAAGCCTTGAGTCTTCCCATGCTATCAAGCATGGGCCTGTCAGAGAT
>NZ_MUFH01000387.1:0-2010 GCF_001996115.1 Salinivibrio sp. MA427 | reverse complement strand
TAGCTTTACTGGCGATGACCTCATTTATCGCTTTCGTGGTTTATCTGCTTTATCGACACAATATTGCTAGACAATTTATCTCTTTTGAGAAAAATGTGAACGCTCTGCTCGGTAACACAGCTCCTATCACAGCGCCCAAAGATATGTTTACCCGCATTACTGAACAAATCGAGGCAATGGCGAGCACGTCCTCTTACGCCGAACAACAACTTAAAGAAACACTGTCTAAATTTGAAGCGCTGTACCATAGCCAGCATCTAGGCATGATACTTTTAGAAAATAACCAGATTGTCGACGTGAATCAGGCACTACTTAATTTGCTGGGTCATCAACGCACACAGCTTATCGATGCCCCACTCGATATCCTATTAAATAACAAAGATGGCACACTGTCTGATCTGAATGCCTTCCAACAGCAAGACGAGCAGGATGTTACTCACTTTGAAACTAACCTACGCAGTGTCACTGGGCAAACTATCTCTTGCAATGTAGAAGCGATACGGCTAGACAATCAGACGTCTCAAACTGTGATGCTGGCGGTGAAAGATATTAGCCAGCAAAAACGACAAGCCGCTTTAATAGAAACACTATCACACCATGACACCCTGTCTGGTTTACTTAATCGGCCCTCGACAACTAAAGCCTTAAATCAAGCGCTTACGAACAAAAAGGCCATTATCACCCTCTACATAATTGCCACACGTCTTCGTGAAATTTACGAGATATATGGGCATCAAGCCTATGACAATGCGGTAAAGCATATCGCTGATGCTTTGAAGCAACAGTTTCCGCAAGCGGAAATCGGTAGGCTAAGCGAAAATGAGTTTATCGTTTTTACTGATCAAATAGAGGAGGAGCAATTTATTCCTCGCGCGAATACCGTGCTAAAAGTCAGTGCAAGTCATCTAGCTGAGACGACTGCAGACTTTGATATCGGCCTTAACGCCGCAATGATAGGGCCTGAGTTCGCGTTTACCCATTTTGAACCCCTCGTCCACTGTGGTTTCTACGCGATAGAGCAACAGTTGGTACCCAAGCACAATGTGACGATTGTTGATGAAGAGATTGTGCAAGCTGCCAATGAGACATTAACAATTAATCGAAACCTGATCACTGCACTGAAAAACGAAGAGTTTACCGCTTTCTTCCAGCCCATCGTTAACGCGACATCGAATCAAGTGATCGGTTTTGAAGCATTGGCGCGTTGGCATCATCCCGATTTGGGGATGATATCGCCAGGGGTTTTTATTCCGTTGGCCGAAAAACACAAATTAATTATTGAGCTCGACGAACTGGTGTTAGAAAAAGCCTGCGCATTTTTACAAACCATACAAAGGTATTGGAGTAAAAAATCGCAGCACCGTCTCACCATTCATGTCAACCTCTCTAGTCCTCACTTTGGCGCAAGTGCGCTGATTAATAACTTGCAGCGACTCATAAAGCAGTATCAACTTTCGCCAGGACAGCTGGTGCTGGAAGTTACCGAAAGTATTCTACTCGGTGCCGACCAGGAGACAATTGAACGGATGCATGCCCTCAAAGCGTTAGGCGTCCAGCTAGCCTTAGATGACTTCGGTACCGGCTATTCATCGTTTAGCTCGCTGTGTAATTTTCCGCTCGATATCGTCAAATTGGATAAATCGTATATGAGCGAAATTGAAACCAATGAAAAGGCCAAAACCTTAGTCCGCAGCATCATCAACATGGCTCAAGAGCTGGGCATGACCACCGTTGCTGAAGGCGTCGAAACCGCGTCTCAATTGCGCATTCTCAACGTCTGGCGTGTCGATGAAATTCAAGGGTTCTACCACTTTAAACCAATGAGTGCAGAGCAGGCATTAAACACCTTTGGTGAAAATGGTTAATTGTAAGAGCGAGAGTAAACCCTATATAAAAGCTATACTACTCGGCCGATTTCTCTTCTTCTTGTTGATAAACAGGGTGTTTATACTGGTCCTTCAACCTTTTTATCTTTACGAACTCGATACTAGGGAAGAGTGAACGTAATGT
>NZ_MUFH01000386.1:0-4528 GCF_001996115.1 Salinivibrio sp. MA427 | reverse complement strand
TACCCGGTGTACCTTGCAGCAATTCATCAAGCGGTTTAATCACCACTTCCTCTTGCCCAAATAGGGTATCTACAACAAAGGCAATACGTTGGTGAGCAATTTGTACAATCACCACATGCCCTTTGGTTTTATCAATCTCCGTTGCACGTTTACATAGCCAATCTTGCAAGAAGAAAATCGGGATCGCTTTATCTCGAACAATAAGCGTGAGCTGACCATCAACCGTGTTAGTTCGGGACATATCTAAACTGATGATCTCACTCACGTTGGACAGTGGGAAAGCAAACGGGTTGTCTCCCACGCCAACCATAAGGGTTGGAAGAATCGCAAGGGTGAGCGGTACCTTGATTTCCAGCACTGTGCCTCGGCCCAGCTCAGAGTCGATATTGATCGAGCCATTCAGCTTAGTGATGCCCGTTTTAACTACATCCATCCCAACCCCACGGCCGGAAATGTCGGACACTTCTGTTTTGGTCGAAAAGCCTGGGGCAAAAATAAGATTATATGCCTCACTGTTGCTCAAGCGAGCGGCGGCTTCAGCATCCATCACCCCACGGTTAACCGCGATGCTTTTCAGCTTTTCTGCATCCATACCGCCACCATCATCGGCGATGGTCAGCAAGATATGATCCCCTTCCTGGGAGGCTTTTAAGGTAATGGTACCCACACGTGGTTTGCCTGCTTTTTCACGCTCATCAGGCATTTCAATGCCATGGTCAACCGAGTTACGCACCAAGTGGACCATAGGATCCGCCAAGGCTTCGACAAGGTTTTTGTCGAGATCGGTCTCTTCGCCCTGCATTTCCAAGACAATTTCTTTTTTCAAGCTGCGAGAAAGATCGCGGACAACGCGAGGGAAACGACCAAAGACCTTTTTGATCGGTTGCATCCGCGTTTTCATCACCGCGCCTTGCAGATCCGCCGTGACCACATCCAAGTTGGTAACCGCTTTGGCCATGCTCTCATCATTGCTGCTTTGACCTAGGCTGACGAGTCGATTGCGCACTAACACAAGCTCGCCGACCATATTCATAATGCCGTCGAGCGTGGAGGTATTCACCCGAACGGTCTGCTCTTGCTGTGGTGCTGCAGGCGGTTTTTTCTCAGGTGCTTTCTCTACAGCGGCAGGCGCTTTTGCTCCTGCCCCCGCACTTTTAGGTGCTGCTTCTTTGGCGGGTTCTGGCTTGCTCGCTTTTTTAGCCGGCGCAGGATCCGGTTTAGGCTGCGGTTTTGGCTCAGGCTTAGCGTCGACTTTATCTGCATCGGCTTTCGCTTTTTCAGCATCTGCCGCTGGCCCCTTACCTCTACCATGCAAATCATCTAGCAGCTTTTCGAATTCATCATCGTCAATAAAATCATCACCACCCGATGAGGCGGGTTGGCTCGGTGCTGAAGCACTGTTTTTAGCTGCATCATCGCCTGGCTGCGGTGCGGCTGGGCCTTTACCAGAGCCATGCAGATCGTCAAGTAACTTTTCGAATTCATCGTCGGTGATATCACCGCTATCCGCTTCGGTGCTTTCCACCACTTCTGGCTTAGCGGGCGATGATTCATTTGAAGATGTCGGTGCTTTGCCTTCGCCATGAAGCTGATCGAGCAATTTATCGAATTCATCTTCGGTAATTTCATCGACGGAATCACCGCTTATCGCACCTTCGTCTTGTGCCGGTGTCGCATCGTTTTGCGGCTCTGGTTCAGCAGTCGGTGCTGACTCAGGTTCCGGCTCTGGCTCTGGCTCTGCGGGTACTTCCTCGTCTTCGCTTGCCGGTTTGGCATAACGGTGAAGCGCTTCCAACAGTGTGGGATNCATTAACGGTATCCAATGCCTGCAAAATGGTGTCCATCACGTCGGACGTCAACTCACGGCCACGATTACGCAAATTATCAAAAACGTTTTCGGCACCATGGCAAGTGTCAACTAAGGCATTGAGGCCAAGAAAGCCTGCCCCACCTTTTACSGTRTGGAASCCWCGGAARATACTGTTYARTAAGTCTGCRTCATCAGGGGCACGCTCCAAATCGACCARYTGCTCAGACATYTGYTCGAGGATYTCYCCCGCTTCAATCAAAAAGTCCTGAAGGATTTCTTCATCCATCTCAAAGCTCATAGCGCACCTCTAAAAACCCAAACTCGATAATAAGTCGTCAACATCATCTTGGTTGTGAACCACGTCATCACGCTCTTCGGGATGAATCACAGGACCCTCAGGGGCTGATTTACTGGTGGTATCATCTGCTTGTGTTGCCGATGCTGCTTCGATTGCAGCGCTATCCATGCCAAACGCAGTCAGTATTTCAACCAGTTGCTGTTCCACTTCCTGCACTAATTCAATAACACGTCGAATTACCTGCCCCGTTAAGTCCTGAAAATCTTGTGCCATTAATATTTCAGTAAGGTGAGCATGCAGTTCTGTTGCCCCCCCCTCAACCTGAGTCAATAGACCCTCAATGCTGTGACACAATGGCTTAAACTCATCCAAGGCAATGTCGCCCCGCATCCAGCTGTTCCAATTAGNTTCCTGCACTAATTCAATAACACGTCGAATTACCTGCCCCGTTAAGTCCTGAAAATCTTGTGCCATTAATATTTCAGTAAGGTGAGCATGCAGTTCTGTTGCCCCCCCCTCAACCTGAGTCAATAGACCCTCAATGCTGTGACACAATGGCTTAAACTCATCCAAGGCAATGTCGCCCCGCATCAAGCTGTTCCAATTAGGCCGTACCGCTTGCAGATTGTCTTGCAAATCACTGGCAATCGGCATGGTACGCTCGACCGCGTCCATGGTTTTGTTTGCCGCTAATTCGGTTTTCTGCATCACATACGTAAGCCGATCGCGAGCATCAGGTATATCGACATTCGCCAAATCACTCACTCTGGGATCCAAGCGAAAGTCAGTAATAGAATCATGTAATTGGCGGGTCAACTTACCCACTTCATTAAACAGCGGGTCACGTGCTTCTTTCGCTATCTCAGTCAGAAGCGTGTTAGCGTTATCTTGCTCTCCACTCTCAAGATACGCGACCAATTGTTTCGCTTGGTCCAGGTTGATCATGACGGTTCCTTTTAACTGTGCGCGTGACTGATTACATGCGCTCGAAGATCTTATCGAGCTTCTCTTTCAACGTTGCGGCAGTAAAAGGTTTTACAATATAACCGTTCACGCCAGCTTGCGCGGCTTCTACAATCTGCTCGCGTTTCGCTTCGGCGGTGATCATCAATATAGGAAGGTGCTTAAGTTCATCGTCTTTGCGGATCTCTTTAAGCAGGTCAATCCCTTGCATGCCCGGCATATTCCAATCGGTCACGACAAAATCAATACCGCCTTTTTTAAGGATTGGCAGCGCGGTTAAGCCGTCATCTGCTTCAACGGTATTGTTGAAACCCAAGTCACGAAGAAGATTCTTTACGATACGGCGCATTGTTGAAAAATCATCAACAACGAGAATTTTCATGTTTTTATCCAAGGTTGCCTCCGGTGAGGTCTCGTTTTATTGTCGAAACAGTTACTCACTATGCCAAGCGGTTAGCTTGGCTCTCAAACGTTGCGTAGCCTGACTTTGAATCTGACAGACCCGGGATTCGCTGACCCCTATCACAGCGCCTATCTCTTTGAGGTTTAATTCCTCATCATAATAGAGAGATAGAACCAGTGCCTCTCTTTCAGGAAGACTTTTGATCGCGCCCGCTAATGCGGCCTTGAAACTATCTTCCGCAACGCCCTGAAAGGGAGTGTTGTCGTTACGGTGACTCTCCGTTGTGAATGCATCTTCAGAGACACCCAGATCATCCATACCGATTAAACGCCCACAGCTTACGTCGTTAAGCGCCTGATGGTATTGATCCAAACTCATATCGAGCTTTTCTGCCACCTCCACATCAGTTGGGTCTCGCCCTAAGGTTTTCTCTAACGATGCAATGCCATCACTGATCGTTCGACTCGCCTTGTGGACAGACCGTGGAACCCAATCACCGCGGCGCATATCATCCAGCATAGCACCGCGAATACGAATACCAGCATAAGTTTCAAAACTTGCGCCCTTTGACGGGTCATAATTTTGCTGCGCCTCAAGAAGACCCACCATGCCAGCTTGGATTAAATCTTCTACTTGAACGCTCGGTGGTAAGCGCCCCATCAAATGATGCGCGATGCGCTTAACCAAACTCGAATAACGCTCAAGTACCGCTTGGCGATCTACCCCTACGCGGCTATACGTGAGCGCTTTATTCACGAACTAACTCTCCTGCGTCATCATTTTTGATCAGCAATCGCTCAACGAAAAACTCCAGATGGCCTCCCGGATTACGTGGTACCGGCCATGTCAGCGCTTTATTTGCGAGCGCATTCATGGCTAATGATGCGGGGGAGCGAGGAAATGCGTCAATGACAACTTTTTGTTTTCTCACGGCTTGCCTCACCCTTTCGTCCACGGGAATACATGCTACTAATTCTAGATTAGCATTGAGAAAACGTTCAGTGACTCGCGTTAATTTTGTGAACAAGTCTCGCCCTTCACGGTAGCTTCTGAC
>NZ_MUFH01000385.1:0-2014 GCF_001996115.1 Salinivibrio sp. MA427 | reverse complement strand
AAGCAGGAGTGTTAAATATGTTCCGCAGTAAACCCTATCCAGAGGTCTTTTTTGAGGGAGAATTATTGGCCGTTGCCGAGGCGATTAAAGCCCATGATATCGATAAAGCAAAAGCATTGGCGGAAAAACTGCCAGCTATTGATGCGCCAGGCAACGAGAATTTTACCCTGTTAGCGTTTGCCGTCGCTGATACCAATATTCCAGCCATCAAGATGCTGATGGCGCTAGGGGCCGACCCCGCCGCTAAGTTCGGTGAAGGCGAGGAGGCACAGTCTGTGGCTTACTTTGCCATGTGGCGCAAAACGACAGATGCACTCAAAGCAATGCTGGAAGTTGGAATGGATCCAAATTTAACCGATGAATATGGTGAGACGCTGATTTTTGATGTGCCAGACCTAGAAGACAATGACGCGCTGAAATTGTTGGTTGAATTTGGCGCCGATGTGAATGCCAGAAATAGTCTCGGGGAAACGGTCCTATTCAAGTTCATTAGCGTTATGTTTGATGAAGCGCTCTATCTCTTGGAGAACGGCGCGGATCCCTTTGTGATGGAATGCTCGGGAATGACAGCTGCGTATTCAGTTCAAGTGTCATTAAATCGTATTGATCAATCCACCGATGCGTATCAAAAAATGCTGAGAATTCAACAAAAGATGATTGATCTCGGTGTAAAGTTTCCTGCTTTGACGCCATACGGAGAGCGTTTTAGAAACAATATTGTGTACTGTGTTAAGCCAAGAGGCTATCRCCCTCGCGAAGAGTGTGAAGAGGAAGGGACGCATCCTTATCTAAAACCGCAATCAGACGCATCTAAACGGCAGGATGAAAAGATACTGCGAGAGCGTTATGGCATTGACGCCAATCTATAAGCGAGGCCTATAAGGTGTTAAAGGTAATAGCCATCGGAATAGGGATTGTGCTTTTGCTCTGGGTAGCAAAAGCTGGCGCTTTTAATCTATACCGCAGTAAACCCTATCCAGAGGTATTTTTTGAGGGGGAATTATTAGCCGTTGCTGAGGCGATGAAAGCCCATGATATCGATAAAGCGAAAGCATTGGCGGAAAAACTGCCAGATATTGATGCTCACGGTAATGATCATTTTACTCTATTAGCCTTTGCTGTCGCTGATACCAATATTCCAGCCATCAAAATGTTGATGGCTCTGGGGGCCGACCCTGCCGCCAAAATTGATGACGCCGTGATAGCCGATACGGATGTTTCAGAAACGGTAGCGCATTTAGCAATGAGGCTTAAAACCACAGAGCCACTAAGAGCAATGTTGGAAGCTGGTATGGATACCGAAATAAAGAGAGGCAGTGGTACGCTAATTTTTGATGTGCCGGACCTAGAAGACAACGACGCGCTGAAATTATTGGTTGAGTTTGGCGCGGATGTAAATGCCAGAACCGGTGTAGGAAAAACACCGCTATTAGATTTCATCAGAGTAAACATGGATGAAGTGCTTTATCTCTTGGAGAACGGTGCCGATCCTTTTGTGATAGACAATGGTGGACTGAGTGCAGCCTATTCGGTTCAACAGTCACTAGATAGTATGGATAAATCCAGCGAAGCGTATCAAAAAATGCTGAAAATTCAGCAAAAAATGATTGCGCTCGGTGTACAGTTTCCCGCTTTGACACCATATGGAGAGCGTTTTAGAAACAATATTGTGTACTGTGTTAAGCCAAGAGGCTATCGCCCTCGCGAAGAGTGTGAAGAGGAAGGGACGCATCCTTATCTAAAACCGCAATCAGACGCATCTAAAAAGCAGGATGAAAAGATACTGCGAGAGCGTTATGGCATTGACGCCAAATTATAAATATTAACAGAGTCAGTTAGGCATTTTATATGGAAGATACGCATAAAACTCCCTTTGAAGTATTGTCACAATCAAAAGATAAACTGTTTTATTTTATTTTTGATGCTGTGCAAAATCCCGAAGCTAGAACATTCTGGGAAGCGATGGTGTCTGGCAACGATGTGGCGTGGGAGTATCTTTATCAGGGTACAGAGT
>NZ_MUFH01000384.1:0-2032 GCF_001996115.1 Salinivibrio sp. MA427 | reverse complement strand
ATTCAAAAATATTTTAATAATAGGGTGGCGGCCGCAAGTCGCGATCCCAATTCTGCCAATAAGGTAAACCTATGAGTGATGCACTGGTACTCGTTATAAATTCAGGCAGTTCGTCTTTAAAGTTTGCACTGATGGACGCGCAAACAGGCGATGCTGTGATTTCAGGCGCCGGAGAGTGTTTTGGTCGTGATGACGCATGCATGAGCTGGAAAGTCGACGGTAACAAAACTGAAAAGACATTGAGTGCAGGAAGCGACCACCATCAAGAGGCCATGGACATTATTGTGGGCCTTATCGAAAACAACCAACTCAGTGATAAATTACAAGCTGTTGGGCACCGAGTGGTCCATGGTGGCGAAACCTTCAGTCAGGCGACGCTTATCGATGATGCCGTACTTGCACAGATCGATGCCTTGAAATCCCTGGCGCCACTGCACAACCCCGCTCATGTCGTTGGTATTAATGCCGCGCGTAAAGCTTTCCCTAACCTTCCTCAAGTCGCGGTTTTCGACACAGCATTCCATCAAACCATGCCGGAAAAAGCGTATCACTACGCGATCTCGCGTCAGCTCTATAATGATTATGGCATTCGTCGCTATGGTTTTCATGGCACCAGCCATTATTACGTAAGTCGTGAAGCGGCAAAATGGCTTAACCAAGCGCCTGAACAAACCAACGTCATCACCGTACACCTTGGTAACGGTGCCTCTTTGTGTGCGGTCAAAGACGGTCAAAGTGTCGATACCAGCATGGGCTTTACGCCTTTAGCCGGTTTGATGATGGGCACTCGCTGTGGTGATATCGACCCATCTATTCTAGAGTTTTTATCGAAAAAAGGGCTCAGCATGGATCAAATCCATCATGAGCTAATCGATAAAGCAGGGCTCCTTGGTGTGTCTGAGCTCACTAATGATTGTCGTGGGCTGGTTGAAGCCGCGGAAGAAGGCCACAGAGGTGCGCAACTCGCGCTGGAAATGTTTGCTTATCGTGTTGCGAAATTCATCGCAAGTTACATGGTGCCGTTATCCCGCCTGGATGCGATTGTTTTCACAGGTGGAATTGGCGAAAACTCACTGCCAGTCCGTGAGATGATCCTAAAAGAACTCGCGATTTTCGGTTATCAGTCAGATGCCGACGCCAACGCCGCAGCTCGGTTCGGTGCCGCAGGACAAATCACAACACAAGATTCACCGCTCGCATTGGTGATCCCAACCAACGAAGAGCTGGTGATTGCCCAGCAAGCCATGGCAATGGCCTGAATCTTAGCCTTCTCTGAATAGAAACAGCGAGTATTATTGCTCGCTGTTCCTCTATTTGCTCGCGGTATGTTACTAAGTCAGCGCGGATTTTTTGTTCCTGATGGATATAATCCTTGCCTGTATAGCTTCCCGCCCAACAGCGCATGTGCTTTTGCGCGCACTACCGCCTCTTGGTTTAATTTGATCGGACTGAGTACTTGTTTTACAACATCATATTGATAGGCGACCGGGGCTTTTTTGGGCTGAAGCACTACCAGTGATTCACGTGTTAAATAACCGAAGTTTTTATCGAACTGCATCATTGCACGTTGATATTCAGATGGTACGGCGCGGTTTAAATCATGGCCTATCATAGGTGTTGTCGCATCGATACCGATCAATGAAAGTAACGTCGGCGGCATATCTAAACTACTGACTAAACGGGTGTCTTTGCGTTTAGGAATATCTTTTCCGATAATTAACGCTGGGATGTGAAAACGGCTAACGGAGATCGGATCATCGCCATAGGCGCGTGAATCATGATCCGCAATGATCAAAAAGATGGTGTTTTCCCAATAGTCTGATTGTTTAGCCTTGTTAAAAAACTCACCGAGTGCATGATCCGAGTATTTTACCGTATTTAGACGTGTACTTTTTTCCTTAGTGTAAGGTGTGATTTGTCCATCTGGGTACTCATAGGGCGAATGGTTGGAACTAGTAAAAACAAGACTAAAAAAAGGTTTGCCTTTTTGATGAAGCGAACGAAACTGTTTGTCAGCCATACTATATAAATC
>NZ_MUFH01000383.1:0-2042 GCF_001996115.1 Salinivibrio sp. MA427 | reverse complement strand
GTTCAGGTGTAGTTCTTGCTCACCGACACGGAGAAAATACTGCACGGATGCGCCTGCTTCGGTGCGCATTTTATTTAAGGTTCCAATCACAACATTGCTCTTATCGTTATAAAGTGCAGAAGTGTAACAAAGGAAAGCCTAAAGCGTTAGGTAGGTTGCCTATCCGAGCCGATTCTCAAAGCGTTTTTGATTGTCAGTAGTGAACTCACGGTAGAGGGTCACCGACACGATCAATACCTCTTTGTGGGTATCTTCACTGACTTGGTTAATCACAAAGTAGTCAGCTTCTTCTTCTTTGACACCACGCTCAACAAGACGAAGTACATCGTCTTGAATATTGCCCTCGATCTCGACATTCGCTGTTTTTTCGAAGTCACCAAAATCAAGGGTTGATTTGGCTATCAGTTCGGGGGCCGCAAGGGCTTGAAAAGACAGAAAAGAGGCGCATAACAGCACCGCAGAGAGAGCTTTTTTCATAATATATCGACACGTCGGTGGATTTGCTGACAACGTAACAAGGGTAGGATGACGCGTTGTCAGCGTGAAGTTAAATTAACGCTGAGGCAATCAGATTAGCGTGTGGCGTCTTCAATATCATCACTAAAGACATCATTGTGGCCCGCTATGTTGGGGCGATGATGCGCCGATGTATCATCAAGATAATCGGCTAGCAGGTCATCATCTGTTGGGATAACCTGATGCTGTAAACTGTTCATTTTTTCTCCTTGAGTGATCGTTAACCCATCACATATAGCAAGGCTAACGGCTCACTGTGTCAATACCATGACATTCCTAGCGGCATTAAGACCTTCTCAACCTTTTGCGATTGGGTCAATCTATTTCGACGCCGACTCAATGTCGAAGCGCGCAACAATCGGGCAATGATCGCTGAGTCGATATGTCATTACCTTGTGGTAGTCAAACTGATACTGAAAACTGTACTGCCATTGATTGGCAAGAGGCTCAGAGACCAAAACATGATCCACTAAGCGGCTGTACATCACCTGGTTCCAAGTTTGAGTGCGCCAATTGTAACGCCGTGCTTTACAGCGTGCTCGCACGTTTTTGGTGACGTTGACGATGTTGGGGGGATTGGCATCGATTTCAAGGCGATGAGCGTTAAATGTATGCCAAAATGGATCATTATTTTCTCCGATATAGCGATTAAAGTCGCCGGCAATGATAACGTTTTTATCATCACGAACCGCGAGCCATTCCGCGAGCGCTCTGAATTGTTGACTCAGTTTTTTACAGCTGCTTGTGCCTTGGCGTTGGTGAAAACATCCCGACTTGAGATGAACGGATAACACGTGAATAGGTGCATGGCCAGGAGGCGTGATCACCACATAGGCGCCATAACGCAAAGAAGGGAGGCCAAACAGTCCGGGTAAGGCAATCTCACGAAAATCCTTCCGATCGTCCACCTGCCAACCTTTGCGCACGGCGATGCCAGTCAGCTGCTGACTGTGAGAAGAGGATTTGAGTGCGGCGTAACGGTCGGAAAAGTAATAGTTATATTTTTCTTTTGGTATCACACGGGCTAACGCCTCAGGGCTATCGACCTCCTGAAATGCCAACACGTCTGGAGAGATCTGCGCCAATATGGCCGCGAGTTGTAGGTAATCCTCTTCATGGCGAATACCAGCCCGTTGATCGGTCTTTAAGGTTAGCCATTCAAAATTCCATGTTGCTACCGTGAGTGCATAGCTTGGGGCAACATATAGCCCTAGCAGCACCAACAGTCCGACGCGTCGAAGCACGATTGCCCCTTACCTTAATCATTTGCTTTTCACCGTGATCCTACTGCAAATATTCAACGTCTAGGTGAGTTCGCGATCAAATTGCGGACAAGGTTTGATTTTCGCTAATAATTGCAACAATACAGATCAGCAAATTGGAGAACAGATAGGCGTTTGAACGGTCGACTTTGGTTATTCGAAAGTTCGATGATCTGAGTCAACACAATCGATCCCGCATTTGCTATCTAATGCCACATCTTGTGTTTATGATGTTTTTATAATCCTATATATGGTGTGGAGGGC
>NZ_MUFH01000382.1:0-3561 GCF_001996115.1 Salinivibrio sp. MA427 | reverse complement strand
AGAAAAATCAACTTCTAAGTAATATGGTCTCTCATTTACTTTCTTTCCTTCCTGCTCAACCCATTTACCAGGAGATAAGTTAATTAGAATTCTACCGTTATCTTCTATGGATAGTTTCCAAGGTAATGAGGCATAGTATATCTTTTGCTTATCACCCTGGATTAGAAATTTCTGCTTTCCTCGTGTACTTCTAATTTGGCTAAATATTTCTGTATATGTAGTGCCATCAACACCTTCAAAAGATAAGGCTCGGTCTCTGTCGTAAGGGAAATCAAAATATTGATTAACTATTGATTTGAATGAAGTTGTCTCATAATTTGATTTTCGTCCACTGCCATCTGATTGATCTTTTTTCCGTTTATTAGGCCGTCGTGAGTCAGGCGCTAACGGGGTAATAACTCCGGTTGGTTCAACAACATCATCTTTTCGTAATTTAAAACGATTTGGATATGCTAACGGAAAGCCTTCAGATGAAGTTAGTCGTGTGGATGCACCTTTCGAACGAATTTTAGCCTCACCTTCAGCATCACAACCCAGCTTATGATGAACACCTTTACGAGTTTTAAAGTATGGTTTTCGTAGATTTACATCTTTTTGAAACGAGCATGGAAGTAACTCAATGCCACATTCATCGCAGGAGTATGTCAATAATTTAACTTTATCAATAATGTACAACTCTTCACTGGTAACTACTCTACTTAACTCTTTACATCTAGCCTCGTCCATATTTTCTCCTTTGGAATATAACGAATGACATGGATCCCCCTATTGAAGATCTGCCACACTTAGGTGCGCCCTTTAGCTCCACAAGTAACCATGTCTACTCAGTTCTTTTTCAGCGTTGTTCTCGCCAAGCATCACTTTTCTCTTCACGCGGTGGACGAACACGGAAACGACATTCCCATACATCTCTTTCACACGTTAAGTTATTAAACATTCAAAGCGGCGCATCCTGATTGGTTGCCACCGGAAAGCCGAAAAAAGTCGCCATTATTGCCTGTGTGCGTAAGATGGTAGTGATCTTAAATTCGATGCTCAGAGACGGCGTGATGTGGGATAAAAATCTCGCTAAATTTTAGGATTGACGACATACTCGTTTGTTAGCCGTTTTTGACGCCAACTATAGAAAAGTGGTGACTAGCGATATTGAAACCTTCGCGTAAATAGAACTTATGCGCTGGAAAACGCTGAACACCAGAATCCAAATGTATTTGTTCGCAACCGCTTTCTAAAGCATATTTTTTAAACCAATCGATAATAAATTTACCTACTCCACTCGAACGAAATTGCGCATTAGTTACCAAGTCTTCAATGTAAATATGCTTACCCCAAGCAAGCTTTTCACCTACGCTAAAGCCTGCTGCTAGTACGCCTTCTGGCGATTTGACATAGACGACTTGGTAACCGTTTGATTGCTGCTTCTCGATCTGACCAGACAAAGTATCTAAGTTGTAATTTGGGCGAAGTTGTAACAACACTTCTAGGACTGACTCGTAATCAGAATTTTTTTCTAAAAATTGTACTTCCATGTTTTCTCCATTTTGACGGCTAACGCCAAAATAACAGGATAATAAAGCTTGGCCATAATTTTGAGCGCAGCGAACCAAGCCAAGCTTTATTAGTCCGCGTTGATTTTCTTGTTATACGATGCCTCACACCAAGCACTGAAACTGACCGTTTTTAGCTTTGAAACCTAGCTTATTAAACAAAGCTTGAGACCGAAAGTTACCCTCATCAATATCTGCATACAATTTTTCAATGCCCAAAGATTTAGCATGAGAAAATAATAAAATAAGAGCTTCATACATATACCCTTTTCGCCAGTACGATGAATTTAGTAAGCATCCGACCTCACAGGAATCACCGTTATCACTAAAACTATGTAAGCCGCAGGTTCCAATAACTTTGTTTGTCGCTTGATCCATAACCGCCCATTCCAGCGATTCACCTAATTTCTCCAAACGGACGACGTTTTTTAACATCTGAACTATCATATCTTTCGATGTAAAAACTGGGTCTGAGGCAAATTCCATTGTTTTAATANGACCTCAAAACAATTCTACTCCCGTGTAAATCAGGCTTCATTTCTCTCCTTAATCGTATAACGCTACATTAAGCGGTGAGTAATAGTTGGCTAAAATGTGTAGCGAAGCGGAACCGAGCCAACTGTTACGAATTGATGTTGATCCACTTTAACGGACACGTCTTTCGTTAAGTACATTGTTTTTCAAACGCTATCGGCGACATATAGCCAATGCTACTGTGTAACCGTGTTCGATTATAAAAGTACTGAATATATTTTCTGAGCTTCTCTCGTAAGTGCCTTAAGTTAGCAATCGGTGCATCTTTGATTAACTCGCCCTTAAGCGATTTAAAGAACGACTCGACTTCTGCATTATCCGTGCATTTCCCTGGCCGATTCATGCTCTGCTCAACACCGTGTTCCGCCAGTAAATGTCGCACCCTATCCGCACAATACTCGCGCCCTCTGTCGGTATGAAATAGCAGTCCCCGTTTAGGCTTTCGGCTAGCGAGTGCTTTGACGATGGTGAACATCGTCAAGTTTGAATCAAGTCTGTCGCTGAGCGCCCAGCTAAGTACTTTTTTTGAGTAAACATCAATCACTACCGCTAAGTAGCCCCATCGGTTTCCTACTTTTATGTAGGTAACATCCGCGGTCCATTGTTGATTGATTTTGCTCGCTTTTTCTTGTTCTAAACGTCGATTGACGAGTCCTTTAAAGAACGTCCGACTCTTTTGCCGACGACGGTAAACACGGTCCACTCTCGCCTTTAAACCTGCTTCTCGCATCAAGCGGGCCACACGCTTACGACTCACTGCGAGACCTTTTGCCTTCAACGCCGCATGGATTTTAGGACTCCCATATCTGCCTTCGCTTTTACGGTAGATGAACGCTATCTCTGCGCCTAGCTCACTATCTGCGCGCGCGTGTCCTGACTGTCCGCGGCTTAGCCAATCATAATAGCCACTRCGAGACACAGAAAGGTGCCTACACAGCTTCTTTACTGAGTAAACATCACTATATTGCTTTACGAATCGGTAGGCTTGCGCCTTTGTTCTGCTTGAAAGCGTTGCCACTTTTTTAAGATATCGTTCTCCTCTTCAAGCTCCGTGATCCGTCGCTTGAGCGCCGATAACTCATCCTTCGCCTTGTCTGGCTTCACTTTATTTTTCTGGGACTTGACCATACCAAACTCTCCATTTCGATACGCTTTACGCCATTTCGATAGCATGAATGGATGGATATCAAGCGCCTCTGCAACCGACTTCACTGTTCGATGCGTTTCATAGCTCCATTCAACCGCTTTCAGTTTGAAGTCTAGTGAATATTGCGCTGTCTTTTTACCCGTTTTATAGGCTGGCATACTGACCTCCTCAGGTCGTCGATGCGTGTCCAGTAAAACGGATCAAGTCCATTGTCCTGCTGAATTGACTTGTTAGCTTCGTTTTGAATGTTTCTCATTATGTACAATAAATCTCGCTCTTTCATACAGTTCATCATAAGTGACCAATTCCACATTTCTAGAATCTCTGCGGAAC
>NZ_MUFH01000381.1:0-2044 GCF_001996115.1 Salinivibrio sp. MA427 | reverse complement strand
GTAAACACGAACATCGGTTTGGCTCCGGCTGCCGTCGCCAGCGAGTAGCAAGTACAAACCTTGCTGGTTGCGTAAGTCAACCTCAATGTATTGATTGCTGCCGGGTCTTTCAGAGGCTGCCTGATTTTGCGCTTGCGTTGGCCAATACTCTTCAGCCGCAAACACGTTCAAATCACCTGCATCACCGTCTGCCATGACCCACACTTGCGCTTTGGTCGCACCTTCAGGTACATCGGCATACAGATAACGACGTTGATAAACGCTAATACTGTTGGGGCTGGCGACGTTGAGCTGAGTCGGACGTAAATCATCGGTGCCAGTCGGTGTTTCAGGCTGCGGCTCTGGCGTTGGCTCGGGATCGACTTGGCCTTCCGCATTTACCGCGACAGTGACATCGGTAAAGTCCCCGCGTCCGGTGACACTTAAGGTATACCGGCCTGGCTCCACATCGTTCAGGGTCACGGTTTCATTACTGGTTTGGTTCCACTCGGTGGTGTCAAAGTCATAATAGTGCGCCTGGCGGTCTTTGGCGACGTAGAGATCAGCATTGCCTTGGCCCGCGATGCTAAAGGTAAGCGCAGTGGCGGCACGGTTCAGGTCGATCTGATAGAGATGTTCACTGTATGCCTGCCCGCTAATGGTGACGGTTTGTCCCAGGGACAGGGTTGTAACGTCTGGGTGCTCAGGCTCAGGCTCTGGTTCAGGATCTGGATCTGGACGAGGAGGCTCGCCGCCCTCTGAACTATCCAGCGTCGTCAGCCATTGCGAAAATGCGGGGCCATATTGTTCACCATACTCTTTGGCTAAGCTTGCCCATTGTTCAAATTGTCCAGTTCGTCCGGCTGCGAGCAACGCATCTACCGCTTCTGGGTGCTTTTCAAACAAGAAGCGTACGGCCAAATACCCCCAACGATACACACGATTAACATCATGTTGGTAGGTGGTAGCAAACACGTCACTGAGTGAATAACCGCCTTCTTTGCCCAAGTGAATTGCTTCGGCATAGTCATCGCCATGAGCCATGTATTCAGCAAAGCCTTCCAGCCACCACACGGTATGACCATGACGCAGCACGTCGTTGAAGTCGCCGTACATGTTAAAACGGCCATCAAGATAATGAACGTACTCGTGTTCGAGGTTCCAAATGGAGAGCGACTTACCCTCGTCATTGCGGTAGGCAATAAAGCGAGCTTGGTTGTCAGGGCTTGCTGGGTCGCCCTCTAAGTACTGGCCGCCGTTATCGGTCGAGTTACCAAACAAGAACGATGAATAGGTTTTGTAGTCCGACGGGTTATCAAATACCACCACTTCAACACTGTCGTTTAGATCATCAGCCACCGCTTGATAACCGGAGCGAACAGTTTGATGAAATGCGTTTTCTTTTTGATGCAGGCTTTCACAGGCTTGTTGAGACTGCGCTTGTGTCATGCTTTGTGAGCGGATCACGGCAGGACCATCACATTGAAAACGATAGGGAACGATTTTGGTGGCTAACGTCGATTTGGCATTGGTGAGGCCTAATTCTTGGATTTTATCAGGGGCAAACGCGTCGACCATTTCAACCAGTCCGACCCAAACGGCATCGTTGGCGCCACCCAGAGGAAAACGAGGCAGAAGATCACGGTAGTGGGTTAGAACCCGTGCACGGATACTTGGCTGAGGTGCCATGAGTAATCGGCCCATCTCGCGGACTGTATTCGACACCAATAAAGCACCGTTTTCAGTTTGTGATAACTGAGGGTTATCAATGACAAACTGGTAGAGACGATCGATCAAAGACAAGTCAGCTGCAAGCACATCGTAGAAGGCTTGACGCGATTGGTGACCTGCCATGGCGACAAATAGATTGTTCAGCGCGTTGACATAGCCACGCTCTTGTAAGCGCGCTTGATTCAGGTTTTCCAGCAGTCGCAGTTGTAGGTTAAAGGTTTGTGGTAATTGCTTAATGCTATCGGCCATCAACGTCAGGCCATGTAATGCATCGGTTTGCGCACGGCCATCTTCGGTTGCAAAAGGGGATTGTAGAAACTGGACGATGGTATGC
>NZ_MUFH01000380.1:0-2904 GCF_001996115.1 Salinivibrio sp. MA427 | reverse complement strand
CATATTGGCAACCACTAACCCATAAACAGTGCCTAACAAGGTGCCAAGGGCAAGCATGGGGGCGAAAATGCCGCCCGGTGCGCCGGAGCTAAAACAAATCACCGTCAGCAGCGTACGCGCCATAAAGATAAACAGCAGCGCACTGATGGAATAGTTTAAGCTGACAAAATCTGGCACTAAGTTAATGCCGCCATGGGTCAGCTCTGGGGCATAGATCAGCAATAAGCCAAAGAAACCGCCTAGCGTGGCCCCTACTAGCCAGATTCGTTTTTGACTTTTTTGATAAAAACGTTGGAAAAAGTCCTGACACCGCATAATCAAAAAATTAAACAGCACGCCAAACACGCCAAAACAACAACCTAGTGCGAGAAAGAACCATAAAGAGGCAAGTGGTGGCGTCTCATACTGGGGCAGAACAATCACTGCCTCTTGGCCATTGATATAGCGAAAAACGATATCGGCCATGATGGCGGCAATGATCACTGCTTTTATCGAGATCAAGGTATAGCGAAACTGAGGTCGCATTTCCTCAACCACGAACATGATCGCCGCAAGGGGGGCATTAAACGCCGCGGCGAGACCGGCGGCAGCCCCGGATGCAAGCAGTGTTTGGTTACTGTTTCTGTCTTTGATGCGAAAAGTATCGGTGACCATGCGACCAATATTGGCACCGATTTGCACACTAGGACCTTCTCGTCCGAGGATCATCCCTGAGCCTAGCGCACCTAAACCGCCGAAAAATTTCACTGGGATTACCCGCCACCACCGCGTAGGTCGAATGCCTTCCATCGCGCCTTCCACCTCAGGGATCCCTGAACCAGCGGCCTCGGGCGCAAATCGATGAACAAGCCAATAGCCCATTAAGGCCAGGCCGGCACTGATAATAAAAGCGAGTAATCCCAATGGAATCATTGAGCTAATGTTGCTGTCTAGCCAGTCAGTTCTTGACTGAGAGAGGGTATGAATCGCGAGTTCGAAAAGGGTGACAACAACGCCGCCTAAAAAGCCGATGACAAAGGCGAGCAAAAGAATAGAAACGGGCGTTTTGTCGCGTGACCATAATTTATCAAAGAAAACGCTAGATTTATAAAAGATGGCTCTTTTCTTGCCTGTTTTACTTACAATTTTCATCTATGTGAACGCAAAGTTTGAAAAGAAAAATGACGATGTATGGGGGCACTCATTCTTGCGCCGACACCGTGCTGGGAACGTCCTGTTCCCYRAGAGAACGCATTTATACTACGCCAATTCACCTAACATGCAAGCGCTTGACCGGTGTCTAATTATTCGGCTAGCCAAGATAAAAACCCCTGGAGTAAGCGATACGGGGCGGCGATAACGATAAGGGCATATTTTCAGACGTTTCACTGGGGGAGTCCGTATTGAGTGATAGCGTACCACCTCCCTGTCCCTGAATAATTGATTTGAATTAGATCACAGTTTGTTAGGGACAAAATGTCCGCTGCGACACCATTGGCCGCAGCGGTGCGAATCAACCGCGACCAGGCGCTTGGGTTGCGGCAATATGATCGCCGATCTCAATCAAACGGCTCAAAATCCGCTCACCATCAACGCCAATGCCATTGTGCTCGTATTCGTTAGTCATCCACGCTTGACTGTTGGCAATCTGCGCCAAGGTTTGACGGGAATAATCGAACTCAACAAACATGTCATCGACGTAGGTGGCGCAGGCGAGCGGCACCGTATTGCGCTTGAGTACCTCGAGATCATAAAGCGCCGGCCAATCGCTCTTTTCTGCCAGCAACATCGCCGCGTCTTTGAGCGGTTTAAGGGTTGCCAGTTGATCAAACATCCACGGATACACCATTTCGCCGGTAAAACGGAACGGCTGATCGGGCTGATAGTGGAACTGCGGGAATTGATCGCGCACCCGATGGGCTGACCACTGCGACGCCTGCTGCTGGCAGTAAATCGATTCATGCAAAATAGCGTAAAACGGGTTGGTTAAATACCCTTGGTCAGCCTGCATCGCATTTAAGAACGGATAGCTTAAAGTACGCTCGCCATTTACCTCTATAAAGGCTCGTTCTAGTAAGTAATACAGCGGCAGCCCGGCATGGCCGCGGCCAAGGTTCAGGCCAATAGTTTGGAACTGCTCCACCGTAAACGGCTGACCGTTTGGCAGTGTCACCGCATTGTTTTGCAGATACTGGGCAATCTCGTGACAGCGGGCTTGTGCGTCCGGGAATTGGGCGAAAAACTGTTGATTCTTATCTTCCACTCGCTGATAGGTTTTTTGATACACCGCATCGGCATGTCCTTCAATCGGTGGAATGCCGCCGGTGACAAACGCGCGAGACAAGGACTGCGGAAAGAACGACAAATAGGTGAGGGCACAGAACCCACCAAAGCTTTGCCCGAGGATCGCCCATTGCTTGATGCCTAGCGTCTCGCGTAAACACTCGGCGTCTTTCACGATGCTGTCGGCGCGAAAATGGCTCAGATACGGTGCTTGCTCGGCAGGTGTGAGATAGGCAAGCGTTTGGTGGTTTACCGGCGCGCTTAAGCCCGTGCCGCGTTGGTCGAGCAACAACACGCGATAATCGTCTAATGCGCGTTTTAGCCAACCTGTGGCGCCGTTGGGGCGGGGAGACTCCATGCCTGGCCCACCTTGAAAATACACCAGCCACGGCAGATCTGCTTCGTGATGGCGCGTATCAACCACTTCACGAGCAAAAATAGTGATCGGCGTACTATTGGCGTCACTGTGATCCAGTGGGACCTCAACACGGTGACTGCGATAACGGATATAACGATCATAAAGATCTTGCATGGTAATGCCTTTATAAACAGAAAGATGACGATGATTAGGTTATCAGAGTTGTTCGGTCTCAGCGAGCAAGCACGAAGCCGAACTTCTTCGATTTTTATGTGATCTATATC
>NZ_MUFH01000038.1:0-13986 GCF_001996115.1 Salinivibrio sp. MA427 | reverse complement strand
CCGCTACCCCGCGACAGCAGCAAGCCGTTCAGGCATTCATTATGGCACAGCCTTGGCCGCAACCTTTTTCTCATGTTGATGCGAAAGTCCGAGCGCCGGGGGCGAATCGGGTGCGTGTCAACGTGCAGTTATCGGGGTTACCGATTCGTTGTCGAGGAAAGCGAGCATGGGTTGTCTCCTTATCATCGGCGGATCAGCGCACCCATTGGCAGCTTCATGAGCAAGAGCAAGGCGTACTCTTGAGCGTGATTAACTCGCTGGAGGAGTTGGTGTGCTTTCAAGATGTGGAAGGGAATGTGGTCGGTACCAATGCGGCATTTGATCGTTTTTGGCAAGGCCGTGAGCAAGAGGCCATTGTTTGGCAAGCGGATCAGCCGCTGACGCAGCCTCAAACTGAACGGACATGGGCGACACAACATAATGATGAAAGCTGTTTATTAGAGACCAATATCACCGCACTTAAAAATGATAAACAGGCAATCATTGGTACCTTGTGTATCAGCCACGATGTGACCAACTGGCACCAGATGCAAGAGCGATTACAAAAAGAAGCGCAACAGCGCCAATCCGTTGAGCAGGTCTTAGAGCAACGCAGTCATTTACTCAGTGCGATTTTTAAGTCGAGTATCGATCCGATTGGGATCTATGACCAAGACTACTATCACTTGGCTTGCAACCAAGCTTATGCTGATGCATTAGGCACGACGATTGAGGCGTTGGAAAACGCCCCTGCGCAGAAAGTGGTTGATCCTGATATCTTCGATCAACACCGACAGCGTGATCAACAAGTATTGGATACGGGTGAAACCATGACTTATGAGGATGTCATTCTTGGTCAGTCAGGCGAGCAAACCTGGTATGAGGTGGCAAAATCACGCATTCAAGATCCGGTGACGGGCGACCCTGCCATTTTGCTGATGGCACGGGATATTACCGAAAGAAAAGAAACGCAACAGCAGCTTGCCGACGCCATTATGGCTTTGCAAGCACTCAGTTTTGTCGACAGCCTCACCCAAGTCGCGAATCGACGTAGTTTAGATGAACAGCTGAGCAAACTGTGGCGTTCACAAGCGCGTGAAGGCACGCCACTTGCCTTTATCCTCTGTGATATCGATCATTTTAAACTGTACAATGATCACTATGGTCATCAACAAGGTGACTGGGCGTTACAAAAAGTGGCAAACGCGTTGACCTCAGCCGTTCACCGGCCGCTTGATGTGGTGGCGCGTTATGGCGGCGAAGAGTTTGCCATTATATTGCCGCAAACCGAACTGAACGGCGCTATCCAGGTTGCCGAGACTGCACGCGAGCGGGTGCTATCGGCAGACATTGCCCATCATCAGGCAGTGATTACCGGTAAAATTACTATCAGCCTTGGCGTTGCTTGTGTGACACCTACCGCGGATGGTGATTACGGTGATTTAATCCAGCAAGCGGATCGCGCTTTATATCAAGCTAAACGCAACGGTCGAAATCAAGTGAGTGTAGTGAAAGGCATGCCGACACCACACGGATCAAGCCCTCGACGCGCCTCGGTCGCCGAGTCGACTTACCTAGAATCTAGCGGTTAATCATCCTTTATGAAACAACTTAAAGTCCTCGCACAATATTATGTCGATTTACTGGTTAAACTCGGGATTGTGCGCTTTAGCATGCTGCTCGCCTTAGCCTTAGTAGCGCTGGCGGTTGTGGTGCAAGTGGGCATCACGCTGGTGCTTGAAGGCACGGTCCAGAATATCGACATTATTCGTTCTGTATTTTTTGGTCTGATCATCACTCCCTGGGCGGTCTATTTTTTATCAGTGGTGGTGGATCAACTGGAAGAGTCTCGTCAACGTTTATCCAAGCTCGTCTCAAAACTTGAAGAAATGCGCGCGCGCGATATGCGTTTAAACCGTCAATTAACCGAGAACATTGAGCAGCTCAACTTAGAGATAGAAGAAAGAGAAAAAGCTGAGGAAGCGCGGCAACAGGCGATTAAAGATCTGGAAAATGAAGTTTATCAGCGTGAAAAAGCCCAGTTAGAATTGGCTGAGCAAACCGCGTTACTGCGATCATTTATCGATGCCTCGCCCGATTTAATTTATTACCGCAATGCCCAGGGCCAGTTTTCCGGTTGCAATCGCGCAATGGAAGAGCTCACCGGTTACGATGAGAAAACCCTAAAGGGCATGACGCCTTGGGATGTTTATCGTGAAGATATTGCTGAAAAAGTGGTTGAAACGGACCAGCAAGTTTTTGATGCCAATGTCTCGATTACCTATGAACAATGGCTGGAATATCAAGATGGTCGAAAAGCCTATTTTGAGTTGCGCAAAGTCCCTTTCTTTTCACGAGACGGGCGACATCTAGGATTACTCGGCTTTGGACGCGAAATCACCGAGCGTAAGCGTTACCAAGACGCGCTAGAAAAAGCGAGTCGAGAAAAGACAGCGTTTATTTCGACCATTAGTCATGAACTTCGTACCCCGTTGAATGGCATTGTGGGGCTCAGTCAAATACTGCTCGACTCTCAATTAGACGATAAACAGCGTAATTACTTACGCACCATTTACGTTAGTGCCATCACGCTAGGTAACATTTTTAATGACATTATCGATTTAGATAAATCCGATCGAAAACGTTTGTCATTGCATCCTACCAGCATCGATCTGCGCGAGTTTGTGACCGAGATTGATAATATATCGACATTGATGGCGGAGCAAAAAGGTCTACGTTTTGAACTCGAGCGGGTCACGGACTTGCCCGAGTACGTTGCAGTGGATGCGACCCGTTTACGGCAAATTCTTTGGAACCTGGTGGGGAATGCGGTCAAGTTTACCAAGCAAGGTTGTGTGATTATTACGGTCAGTGCTGAGGTTGATCACGATACTGCTCATCTGTGTTTTGATGTTGAAGACAGTGGTATTGGGATCCCTGCGGATGAGCAAGATAAGATCTTTGCAATGTACTATCAGGTAAAACAAGCAGGTGAAAACCTGCATGCCGTGGGCACTGGGATTGGCTTAGCCGTTTCGCGTAAACTGGCGCGTTTGATGGGTGGCGATATCAGCCTCGACAGTGAAGAAGGTCAAGGCAGTACGTTTACACTTACGGTGAGTGTGCCACTGAGTGAACCCAATGAAGAACAGATGCCTTCCCCTGCGCTGATAAACAATGCGTTACGTATTTTGCTTGTCGAAGACATTGAGCTGAATATCACCGTCGCCACCAGCTTGCTTGAAAGCCTAGGTCATGACGTCACCGTTGCTCGCGACGGGCAAGCCGCGCTTGATGCTTTTGTGCCTGGCGCGTTTGATCTCGTCTTACTCGACATTCAGTTACCGGATATGACCGGGTTTGATGTCGCCGCGACATGGCGACAGCATCACGCGCATTTACCGCCCTTGGTTGCTCTGACGGCCAATGTGATCAACGATAAAAATAGCTACTTAACGCAAGGTATGGACGATGCTATCAGTAAACCCATTAGTGTCTCAGCCCTCAATCACGTGATTTCGCATCATGCTTTGGCCGGCGAGGCGGTATCCGCGCAGACTGCTGAATCTGAACCTCAGACGCAAGCGGCGCGGCCAGTGGCGAATGAGCAAGCTGAGCGCTTATTGGATATGGACATGCTCACCGGATACGTCGAGCTGGTGGGAATTAAGCCTGTACGCCAAAGTATCGAAATGTTTGAAGCAACCATGCCAGACTATATCGCGATCTTAGACTCGAACATGACCGCACGCGATCAAGACGGCATTGTTTCAGAAGCCCATAAAATTAAAGGCGCCGCGGGGTCGGTGGGGTTAAAACATATCCAAAAAGTCGCGCAAAAAGCTCAGTCGCCTGATTTACCGGCATGGTGGGAAAATATTGCTGATTGGATCGATGAAATAAAAGCGGGTTACCCGCACGATTTAGCGGTATTAAAGGCCTGGTTAGATGAGCAAAGCGACACTCACCGTTAACCTGATAAGATCAAAAAAAGGCGCCTTAGATTGGGCGCCTTTTGCCTGTACAAACGGTAGTTTTCACCGACTATCGGCTTAGCGTTGACACTTACTGCTCTTCAATCTCGCCGCAGAAGCGATAGCCTTCACCGTGAATGGTGGCAATAATCTCGGGTGTGTCGCTGTGCGATTCAAAGTGCTTACGGATCCGGCGAATGGTGACATCAACCGTACGATCATGCGGTTTCAAATCGCGGCCGGTCATTTTCTTCAGCAGTTCAGCACGGGTCTGGATCTTGCCAGGGTTTTCACAAAAGTGAAGCAATGCACGGAACTCAGAACGAGGCAGTTTGAAGGTTTCTCCCTCAGGATTGATCAGTGAACGGCTGTTAATATCTAACGTCCAACCATTGAAGGTATAAACGTCAACATTACGTTTCTCTTCACTCCCGTTCACACTGCTTAACGCACGCGTGAGCAGGTTGCGGGCACGGATAGTCAGTTCACGGGGATTAAACGGTTTGGTGATATAATCATCTGCACCGATCTCCAACCCAAGGATTTTATCAACTTCGTTATCTCGCCCGGTCAGGAACATCAGTGCCATATCCCCTTGTTCACGTAGTTCACGCGCCAGGAGTAGGCCATTTTTACCAGGCAGGTTGATATCCATGATCACAAGGTGAACGTGGTGGTTTGACAGGATTTGATGCATTTCGTCGCCATCGCTGGCTTCAAACACATTGTAACCTTCGGCTTCAAAGATACTTTTCAGCGTGTTACGTGTGACCTGTTCGTCTTCTACAATCAGAATTTGCGGGGTTTGCATTGGCGATACCTAATATCTAAATAGAATCCGGTTATATTCCACAGTCTAGACCGACTAGCCTGTGAAAAAAATTTACAAAATGCGAGGAATGTCTACCGCGAACCTCGCAACTAACATATGGCACGCCATCCATAGAGAAGTGTTCGTCGATGCTAGACAACGCACCGTGTGTTCCAGCTTGAGACGGGGCATGGCGGACTTGATTCAACGCCAAGCCGATCACTGTGCTATCCATTAATTATCGCCAATTGTATTCATTTAACAGCACGCTAACAATATATTAGGATGAAGGTTGATGATTTTTTTCATCCTTTATTGACCCCAATCAAAAGCATGTTACGTGTCAGTTAGTACCAACTATCCGTTTAACTTCATGAATAATCGCGCATAATTAGWAATTAAGCATAGTATTAGTAGCCAATGGATGTAAATAATGTGTGATCAAAATACGCAGCAAGATTTGTGGAAAACTTACCAATCGATCGCTTTTCATGCCCCTCAAGCGCCCGGTGCGGCTGCATTTGCTATTCTTACCGCATTTAATCCACGCAGCCAACCTTTATCTGACAATGAGAATTACTTACGTAATGAGCGGCTTGCCAAGGCGATGACGCAGGCCGGTCTCCGTTATTGGCCGATGAATGGTGGCGCACCGGATGGAAGTTGGTTTGAACCTGGTTTTGCGGTCGCGATTGCGTCATCGGATGCCGTGGCCTTGGCGAAAACTTGGGAGCAAAACGCGATTTACTGGGTTGAAAACGATACATTATGGTTGTTGCCTGCCTTAATGACAGACTTTACGCCACAATCACTTAACGTGCGTTTTTCTTCCTTGTTGGTGGCGGCCAAGACGTAAACGACTCACCCTATTAATACTAAGGAGAAAGATATCATGGACGATAAACTGCCTGACTTATGTGACCAACCCCCTGACGCGGTGCAATGGATACCGATGCAATGGTTTGACTATGGGGCAAAACGTGGCTTTGAAGGTCGAGTGCGAACGGTGCGTTGCTATCGCGATAACTCGAAAGTGAAGGCGTTATTGGCGTCGCCCGGTGATGGGCAGGTGTTGGTCGTTGACGGTTCAGGTGCCATGGATAGAGCTTTGTTAGGCGACTTAATTGGACAAAGTGCGGTCGATAACCATTGGGCGGGGATTGTGATTGCCGGGCCCGTGCGTGATGCGGCAACCTTATCCACCTTRCCGCTGGGCATAAAAGCACTGGGGGTGTGTCCAATTAAAACGCACAAATACGATCAAGGTGAGGTTGATGTGGCGATTACGCTTGCGGGGATCACCCTGACAGTGGGGGATTATCTGTATGCAGACCAAAATGGTGTGATCGTGTGCACCAAGCCGCTAAACACGTGAATCAAAAACTTAGCCCTACCCCGAGTTGATAGATAGATTCGGGGGCGGCGTCGGYATCAAACTCAACATCTAGTCCGGCATTGACGCCAAAAGCGTCGCTAAATTGGTAGCGACTGCTGACGCCCCATTGATCAATTAAGGCGTTATCATTGTCATGGCTAATCTGGCTCGACACACGTAGCTTGTCGGTAAAATGATAATCAATGCCGCTGAGTAAACCATGCGCGCTGGTCGATTGCGCAGTCTCGCTTTTTAACTGTGTTCCTATGTAGACAGGGACATTCTGTAGTGGATAGCGATAGCCTGATTGGACCGTCCAACTGTCAAAGCCTTGGCTCGCCGAGGGAATAGACTGAATAAAAAAATGCTCTGACGCCAATTCAGGTGCGGTGTTCCACGTGAGTTTTTCAGCCCACGCGGGTGTCGCCACGACGTGTAGGGCGAGGGCCAACCATCCTAGTTGTTTTACGCTCACATCCTTTGCCTCTTAGCTTTTGATTAACGCTGAGCTCGGTGGGTTCTTGTTTGTTCGCTATCGTGAGTGTAGACAAAAAAACGTTTTGTAGCCCATGATCTGTGACGATCAAGCTGGTTTTATTGCCATCTGTGTATGACTCAGGCGGTTTTCATCGTTGTATGGGCGTACATCGTGAAAATGCCCCGCTTTCACTTGACGTTGCAGTTGTTGCCAATAGGCCGCCTCAAATAGCTCAGGATGAAGACGATCAAACTCTTTTGCCACCGTTCGGTTAACCAGTAAAAAGGTACGAAATTCCTCGGGGAATACATCGTTCTCTCCCACGCTGTACCATGGCTCAGCCGCTAATTCGTCTTCAGGGTAACGCGGCGGCGGAATACGGCGGAAGTTAACCTCGGTTAAATACGCGATTTCATCGTAATCATAAAAAATCACCCGGTTGTGGCGACTGACACCAAAGYTTTTAAACAGCATATCGCCGGCAAAGATATTGGCGGCGGCCAGTTCTTTTAATGCATCGCCATATTCTTGTACCGCCTGGGAAATCGCCTCGGGTGCCGCTTGCTCTAAATAGATATTAAGTGGGATCATTCGCCGCTCCATGTATAGGTGGCGAATCCGTACTTCGCTGTCGGTCACCGTGATGCAAGACGGCGCCACCGCGAGCAGTTCGTCGATTAATGCGTCACTAAACCGATCGCGAGGGAAAATAAAATGACGGTATTCTTGGGTGTCGGCCATACGACCAACACGGTCATGCTCTTTGACCAGCCGGTATTTCTCCCGCACTTGGGCATGGGTCATTTGTTTTTGCGGTGCGAACTTATCTTTGATGATTTTAAACACAAACCCGTATGAGGGGAGGGTGAATACAGACATCACCATGCCTTTTACGCCGGGGGCGATATCAAATAAATCGTCTGAGTTTTCCAGGTGATGAAGAAACTCACGGTATAACTCTGTCTTACCATGCTTTTGACATCCGATGGCGGTGTAGAGCTCTGCGGGCGTTTTATTGGGCATGAGCTGATTGAGAAAGTCGACTAAAGCGGCAGGTACCGGAGCGTAAACCATAAAGTAGGAGCGAGCGAAGCCGAATACGATACTGACGTCATCACTGTCGGTAATGCAGGCATCAATATAGAGCTCACCGTGATCAGAAATCGCGAGCGGTAATACCAGCGGTCGGCGTTGATTGGCCATATCGAGCCTGCCAATTAGATACGCGCCTTTATTACGGAAAAATGGCTGACGGACCATCTCAAGGGTGAAGCTCATTGTGAGCTGGGGGCCAAAGCGCGCCTGCAGGATTTGGGTTATTCGCTTAAGATCACCGGTTTTATCTCGCCAAGGTAGGGTAAACGGTGTGCTATCTAGCATTCGTTCTAGCGTGGCATAAATGCCTGCTTGAGATTGAAACCGCCGAAGTAGTGGCGTGGGGTACTTAGGAATCCGTCCCCCTTGAGCGCTTTGCACAAACAATTTGTCACGACGAATATTCCGATGCTCAAAGATCCGGCAGTAGACAGAGTTAAAAAAACTCTCAGCGATATCGTAGCGCGGGTAATCATCGAGCAACCGGATATAGGCCGCTTTTACCGCCATCAAAAACGAGCGAGTGGCGTGTTCTTTCCCAAGCATCGCGCGGAGCTGTTGGCTGACTAAGCCAACATGGTGGTCATAAAATTGAATACGCGTTTTAAGTGCAAGCTGCACACTTTGCCAATCTTGTTGTTCAAAGCGTTCTTGTGCGCCCGATGTCACATCGAGAAAGCGACCGTACATGGCATCCGAGCCTTGTAAGATGGTGTTTGCAACCAGCTGCGCCATGGCGTCCTGTGTCATTTTCGCTCCTTTCCGTGAACGTTTTTCCCTCGGTTCAAGCTCGCAGAGTTTTGCTGAAAAAGCAATCGGCATCACTTTTTTGTTGACCTTGGCAGCATGATTCGATACACCTAAGGGGAACTCAACAAAATAAATGATAAACGCAACACACATGCAACTAACGATCAGCACCTTGACCACCACAACCACCATTATTACTGGCACACTTTGTGTTGGTGCGGGCTGATACGCACAGAATTTCCAAAAAAAGCCCGTACCATCCCAGGTACGGGCTTTTTTTTATCTTAAAGAGAGAGGTCCCAAAAGGATGCGAGTTTTAAAATTTGGTGGTACATCGTTGGCCAATGCCGAACGATTTAGCCGCGCTGCCGATATTATTCTGAGTAATCAAGGACAAAGTGATGTCTCTGCGGTTTTGTCCGCGCCTGCTAAAGTCACCAATATTTTGGTCTCAGTGGTCGACAACACGGTCAAACATGGTGAGGCAGAGCTGCCACTTAAAGAGTTAGAAAGCCTTTTTACCGATCTTTTTCATGGGCTTGCCGAGTGTCAACCTAACCTTGAAACTCAGCCTCTATTTGACAAATTAACCCGTAGTCTCGGACAGCTTCGTCAATATGTGCACGGCATGAGCCTGCTCGGTTTGTGTCCCGATAGCACCTATGCGCGCGTGGTAAGCAAAGGGGAGCGTTTATCGGTAGCGGCAATGCATGCGCTCTTAGAAGCTCGTGGCTATGCCGTGTTTGATATTGACCCCGTTAATTATTTTGCTGCGTCGGGCAGTTATTTAAGTGCCGAAGTGGATATCGAAGCGTCATCGCAGCGATTTAAACAATCTCCGATCCCGGCGCAACATATCGGGCTGATGCCAGGCTTTATGGCCGGAAATGAAAACGGTGAGCTGGTTACGTTAGGGCGAAATGGCTCTGATTACTCGGCTGCTGTGCTGGCTGCGTGTGTGCGCGCCCAATGTTGTGAGATCTGGACTGATGTTGATGGCGTTTACAACTGTGATCCGCGTCTAGTGCCTGATGCACGCTTGCTAAAATCACTGAGCTACCAAGAGGCGATGGAGCTGTCTTATTTTGGGGCCAAAGTTCTCCACCCTAAAACCATTGCGCCGATTGCCCGGTTCCATATTCCTTGCCTCATCAAAAATACCGCCAACCCGCAAGGTGCAGGCACCCTCATTGGTGATGATAGTGGCGAGGACAAGCTGCCAATCAAGGGGATCACAACCTTAAGTGACTTGAGCATGGTGAACCTGTCAGGTCCGGGCATGAAAGGGATGGTGGGGATGGCATCACGTGTGTTTGGCGCCATGTCGTCGGCTGGGGTATCGGTTGTTCTTATCACTCAATCATCCTCTGAGTACAGCATTAGCTTTTGTATTCAAAACCAAGATAAAACCAAAGCAGAAAAAGCACTGAGTATCCACTTTGAGCTCGAGTTGAAAGACGGCTTGCTCGAGCCGGTTGAGTTTATCGATGATCTTTCAATTGTTTCCTTGGTGGGTGATGGTATGCGCACATCAAAAGGGGTCGCATCGCGCTTTTTCACCTCGCTGGCGGAAGTGAATGTCAATATTGTTGCCATCGCTCAAGCTTCATTGTTGGGGTCGGTGGGGTCGGCGGCGAGCTCATCGAGCAAATTCGTCGTCAGCAGGCCAAGCTTCGTCAGCAAGGGATTGTGATGCGTGTGTGTGGGTTGGCCAATAGCAAGGGCATGTGGCTGAACAGTCAAGGCATTGATCTGGATACCTGGCGCGATGATTTACCCAATCATCTTTCCGACTTCAGTTTGGCCGGCATGATCCAGTTAGTGCAGCGTAATCACATTATTAACCCAGTGCTGATCGACTGCACATCGAGCCAACAAGTCGCTGACCAATATACGGCGTTTTTACAGGCGGGGTTCCATGTGATCACGCCGAACAAAAAAGCCAATACCAGTAGCCTTGCGTATTACCACCAGCTGCGTCAGGCGGCGCGTGCAACCCACCGTAAGTTTATGTACGAGACCACGGTGGGTGCTGGCTTACCTGTGATCGAAAACTTGCAAAACCTGATTGCAGCCGGGGATGAACTGTCACGCTTTTCCGGTATTTTATCCGGTTCACTGTCTCACATCTTTGGCAAACTAGATGAAGGGGCAAGTTTTAGTGAAGCTACCAACGTGGCGCGAGAAAACGGCTTTACCGAACCGGATCCACGGGATGACTTGTCCGGGATGGACGTGGCGCGCAAGCTTCTTATTTTAGCCCGAGAGGCTGGCATGGAGCTTGAACTCGATGACGTCAACGTGGAGCCGGCCTTACCGCCAGGCTTTGATCAATCCGGTGACGTCGACAGCTTTATGGCTCGGCTTCCTGAAGCGGATGCTTATTTTAAGCAATGGTCGGAGCAGGCTGCGCAAGACGGGAAAGTATTGCGTTATATTGGTGGGATTGAGAACGGCCAGTGCTTTGTGAAAATTCAAGCTGTCGCCAGTGATGATCCAATGAATAAAATCAAAGACGGTGAAAACGCATTGGCATTCTACAGCCGCTACTATCAGCCAATTCCGTTAGTTCTGCGCGGTTACGGCGCAGGGACTGCCGTAACGGCGGCGGGGGTGTTTGCGGATCTGATGCGAACACTCGGCTGGAAATTGGGAGTATAACCATGGCGGTACGTGTTTATGCGCCAGCATCGATTGGTAATGTCAGTGTTGGCTTTGATGTGTTGGGTGCCGCAGTTAGCCCTATCGACGGCAGTTTACTTGGCGATGTGGTTGAAGTAGCTGATGGGGGAAAAACGCCTTTTTCATTGCGCTGCCAAGGCCGCTTTACCGATAAGTTACCGCCGGATGAGCAAGATAACATTGTGTACAAAGCTTACCTAGCATACGCCGCAGCCTTGCAGGCGAATAATCAGCCGGTCAAACCTGTCGCTATGGTATTGGAAAAGAATATGCCGATCGGGTCGGGGCTGGGCTCCAGCGCCTGTTCGATTGTGGCCGCTTTGGATGCGTTAAACCGCTTTCACGATCATGCGTTAGATGAAACCACCATGCTGGCGCTAATGGGAGAAATGGAGGCATCGATTTCAGGCAGTCTTCATTATGATAATGTCGCGCCCTGTTACCTCGGTGGGTTACAGCTCATGCTCGAAAGCCAAGGCGTGATCAGTCAAGCGGTGCCGCACTTTGAAAACTGGTATTGGGTCATGGCCTATCCTGGTATCAAGGTATCGACGGCAGAGGCCCGTACTATTTTACCCGCGCAATATCGCCGTCAGGATGTGATCGCACACGGCCGTTATCTCGGTGGTTTTATTCATGCGTGTCACACCCAACAACCTAAACTGGCGGCCAGTTTAATATGTGATGTGATTGCTGAACCTTACCGACAAAAATTACTCCCTGGTTTTGCTGAAGCACGGGCGTACGCGGCAAACTGTGGGGCATTGGCTACGGGAATATCCGGTTCAGGACCCACCCTGTTTAGTATCTGTGACGATCAACAGGTTGCTGAGCGTTTGGCGCAATGGCTGCGCGAGCAGTATGTACAAAATAACGATGGCTTTGTTCATGTATGTCGCATTGATGGACAAGGCGCAAAAGTAATAGGAAGTCATGCATGAAGCTTTACAACATAAAAGATCACAGCGAAGTCGTTTCGTTTTCTCAAGCGGTTCAGCAAGGGTTAGGACGTGGACAAGGGCTGTTCTTTCCCGATGCTTTGCCACAGTTTGATGACATGGATGCACTGCTTGCCATGCCATTGGTTGAGCGCAGTACCGAGATCTTGTCGGCACTGATTGGCGAGGAGTTACCCAAAAGTCATGTGCGTGAGCTGGTCAGCGAAGCGTTTAATTTTGACGCTYCGCTTAAGCAAGTGGGCGAACATATTCATGCACTCGAGCTTTTTCATGGGCCGACATTGGCGTTTAAAGACTTCGGCGGCCGTTTTATGGCGCAGTCAATTGCAGCGGTGTCTGATGGTAAAAAGATCACTATCTTGACTGCAACGTCCGGGGATACAGGGGCCGCGGTTGCTCACGCCTTTTATGGGATCGACAATATTGATGTGGTGATCTTATACCCAAAAGGCAAAATCAGCCCACTGCAGGAAAAGCTCTTTTGTACCCTCGGCGGCAATATCCATACCGTCGCCATTAATGGCGACTTTGATGACTGCCAAAGCCTCGTTAAACAAGCCTTTGATGATAACGAACTGCGACAGACGATAGGGCTTAACTCGGCGAATTCGATCAATATCAGCCGTTTGATGGCACAAATCTGTTACTACTTTGAAGCGGTCGCCCAAGTACCCAAGCACAAACGCGATCAATTGGTCATGGCCGTGCCGAGTGGTAACTTTGGCAACCTGACGGCCGGGTTACTGGCCAAAGCGATGGGGTTACCGATTAAACGGTTTATTGCCGGAACCAATGCCAATGACACGGTACCGCGTTATTTGCAATCCGGTCAGTGGGCACCGCATCAAACCGTGGCAACCTTGTCAAATGCGATGGATGTGAGTCAGCCGAATAATTGGCCCCGTATTGAAGAGCTGTTTCGCCGTCAGCAATGGCCGTTAGCTGAGCTCGCCTCTGGGTGGGCAGACGATGAACAAACGGCAGAGAGCTTACGCGCGTTGGCTCAAGCCGGCTATTTATGTGAACCTCATGGGGCAATTGCTTACCGGTTACTTGAGCAGCAACTTGAAGATGGGGAAGAAGGGATCTTTTTATGTACCGCTCATCCGGCGAAGTTTAAAGAGTCGGTTGATGCCATTTTAGAAAAAGATATTCCCTTGCCCGGTCCGTTAGCCAAGCATGCGCAGATGGCACTGTTATCTAGCGAGCAAGACGCTGATTTTACCGCTTTAAGGGCGTATTTACTTCGATTGGCAAACGCGTAATAAAAAAAGCCCGCTCTCTACGTAGCGGGCTTTTTATTGGGTGTATTCGACCTTTGTTTATAGCGAGCTAGTAAAGGTGCGAGTAATCACATCACGTTGCTGCTCAGGTGTTAGCGAGTTAAAACGGACGGCATACCCTGATACGCGAATGGTCAGTTGCGGATATTTCTCTGGATGCTTGGCGGCATCTTCCAACGTTTCGCGCTTCAGTACATTAACGTTGAGATGCTGGCCGCCTTCGTTAACGGCTTGGGTTTCGATTTCGACTTCGCGATAGTCAAACTCACCCAAAGAAGACAAAGCAACTTCTTGGTCTGCTTCAAAGCCCTGCTTTGCACAAACACAACGAGCTTGGTCTGCGTCTTTATTGATCAACCAGATAGAATTAATAAGGTCATCATTGGCCGCTGAGGTTACTTGAATGCCGGTGATCATGGCCTATCCCCTTTATTGATAGTGACTTTAATGATGTAAGATTTCATCATTTTGAGCCCTTATGTATACGTCTTTTTCGATGTATATATATTGATTTGGGTCAACTTATGACCATTTTCAGGGGGCGGGTATTTATCTTGCATCAACATAAGTTCATTTATTTCAGTGTTCATTTATTTCAGT
>NZ_MUFH01000379.1:0-2054 GCF_001996115.1 Salinivibrio sp. MA427 | reverse complement strand
GTTAAGTGAGGCTGATGTCGCTGCGATTGGGATTGCAGGGAAAGCAATGTTTGTTTCCACCCTATTAATTTTTGGGGCGATGACCGGTGGCTCTATGTTGGTCGCGCAATACTGGGGCGCGGGCGACAGGCAAGGGTTTCGAGAAAAAATTGCGCTGACCGTGACCCTAACTAATGCCACTGCGGCGTTAAGTGCCTTTGTTTTTTGGGTCTATGCGGACGTCATTATTGGCTTTGCCAGTGATAACCCAACGGTGATTGCTTTGGGGCAAGATTACTTGCAGATCGCGGGGTTATCGCTGTTCTGCTTGGCCAGTGTGTCAGGACTGGCGGCGGGGCTGCGTGCCATGCATAAACCGGGGATCAGCACTTTTTTTAGTGGCGTGGGGATCAGTGTGAATATCCTACTCAACTGGGTGTTTATCTTTGGTCACTTCGGCGCGCCAGAGCTTGGCTCAAAAGGGGCCGCAGTGGCAACGGTGCTTAGCGGTATTGTTGAAGTTGTCGCCTTGTATACCTATTTGTACCGTCGCCAACACCTTGTTGCCTTCTCCCTTGCTGAATGGCGAACCTCGCTCTCATTGGTGGCGGTAAAACGCTTCTTGGCGCTTTCTTTGCCGACTGCGTTTAACTTTTTAATGTGGTCGTCCGGCTTGTTCATTTACCACGCCATTATTGGTCATGTGAACGAAGCAGGGCTAGCCGCGATAGCGGTGATCACTCCGGTTGAGTCGTTATCGCTCTCTTTTCTGATTGGCACAGCCAATGCCGCTGCTGTGTTAGTGGGGAACAATCTGGGTGCTAAACAAACCGATACCGCCTATCATCAAGCATGGCAAGTGGCGGTGTTTAATTTGATTGCAGGCGTCTTTATTGCCGCAGTGATGCTGCTGATTAAACCTTGGGTCTTGGGTTTTTTCCCCGCATTGACTGGTGAAACGGCGCAAATTACTGAATATTTCTATTGGGCAATGTGTGCGCTGATTGTGGTTAAAACCATCCCAATGGCGATGATCGTTGGTGTGCTGCGTGCCGGTGGTGATGTGCGCTACTGTTTGGGGCAAGACTTTGTTGCGCAGTGGTTGATCGGTATTCCCGTGGTGCTCGCTGCTGCCGTGGTGTTTGAATGGCCGGTTTATTGGGTCTATGCGTTATTGGCGACAGAAGAAGTCGTCAAATGGGTCGGCTCTGTCATTCGAGTTAAATCGGGCGTATGGCTAAACTATCTTGTCGATGATGCCCGTTGATTGAAAAGAAGACGCAATGGGAAGCTGTCTACCTAGTTTTGCCCTTTTCTCAGCCTCTTAATTGGGGTACATTGCCAAATTAGTCAAACAGTGTGACCTAGTTCTCGTTTATTGCTGTTTTAAAACACTATGAGGGTGTGCATTGGCATGTTAGCAATTAAAGCGCTGTGCAAGGGATATCAGGACGGGGGCGATTTTCATCCTGTGCTTCAAGGCGCGGCGATGTCGCTGTCTTCCACCAGCCAGCTTGCGCTGATGGGAGAGAGCGGCTCAGGCAAGAGTACCTTACTGAACTTAATTGCTGGGTTGGATAAACCCGACAGCGGTGAGATCTGGCTGGATGATACCCCTTTACACGCGTTAACCGAACGAGCGCGTACTCAGTTCCGTCGTCAGAACATTGGTCTTATCTTTCAGCAGTTCAACTTGCTTCCTACGCTATCGATTGCCGACAATATCCGCTTTTGTCGCCAGTTAAAAGGGCTCAAAGACGATGCGAATTTGTGGCGGCAAATTGTCTCTCAGCTTGATTTAATGCCGCTATTAAATCGGTACCCGGAAGAAGTGTCAGGCGGGCAGCAACAGCGTGCCGCGATCGCCCGTGCTTTATACAGTTCAACTTGCTTCCTACGCTATCGATTGCCGACAATATCCGCTTTTGTCGCCAGTTAAAAGGGCTCAAAGACGATGCGAATTTGTGGCGGCAAATTGTCTCTCAGCTTGATTTAATGCCGCTATTAAATCGGTACCCGGAAGAAGTGTCAGGCGGGCAGCAACAGCGTGCCGCGATCGCCCGTGCTTTATACAT
>NZ_MUFH01000378.1:0-2073 GCF_001996115.1 Salinivibrio sp. MA427 | reverse complement strand
CTCTTACGGTGATGTGAAAGTAGACAACGCGACGGTGGTGAAACCCGATGTCATGGCGTCCAACGGCGTCATTCACGTGATTGATACCGTGATCATGCCGTAGTATTAATTCGGTTATCAACAAACTTCGCAATGATCAGAAAAGGCCTGCTCGAGAGCAGGCCTTTTGTATGGCTAGACATGGGGCTGACTCGTGGTGAGTTATGCCGCTTGGTCTGTGTCTTTTTTCTGAAATTTACCCAATAAAGCATGATAGAAGTCATGATCAGACAAGGTACCGAGCAATTCACCATTTTCTACCAGCAATACAGGCGTATTGGTGTTATAGCGAATTTCAATCGCGTCACGCATCTCAATATCGGGTGAGGCCACAACAATGGTGTTATCGCCAACTTGTGAGAAATCGAGCGTGTCTTTGTCCCACTCAACCACACGCAATGGTTGATCGCCTGCGGTTGCAGAGAAAGTGCCATCTTGCTCAGCCGTGACCCAGATTTCACGTCGATCACAGATTTTCCAACGATTCTCAACGCGCGTTAAGTTATCAGCCGTTTTCATCATTGAGCGTCCTTTTAAGACATTCAATGGGTTAGTATGAGCCACAAAGTCACGGACGTAGTCAGTTTCTGGACGTAATACAATGTCTTCCGGCTTGCCATGCTGAATCAATTGGCCCGATTCCATAATCGCAATGTTGTTACCAATCTTCAACGCTTCATCCAAGTCGTGACTGACGAACAGAATGGTTTTATTGAGTTTTTTCTGTATTTCTAACAGCTCATCTTGCAACTGGGCTCGGATCAGTGGGTCAAGCGCAGAGAAAGGCTCATCCATCAGCAATATATCGCTGTCCATGGCAAAGGCCCTTGCTAAACCAACACGCTGCTGCATACCACCAGACAGTTCATGAGGATATTGGTTAGCCCACTCATCTAGACCAACGAGCTCCAATTTCTCAAGCGCTTGCTTGCGGCGCTCTTTCTTGCTGATCCCCTTCATTTCCAAGCCAAACGCCACATTGTCGACAACCGTCATCCAAGGCATCAAGGCAAATTTTTGGAACACCATAGAAGCACGACTGGTGCGCAAGTGACGCAATGTCTGCGAATCAACAGTCGCCATATCGACCATTTGATCGCCGTCGCGGACTTCGAGGCTACCACGACTAATAGGGTTTAAGCCGTTAACTGCACGGAGTAAGCTCGATTTACCTGAGCCTGAAAGGCCCATGAGCACACAGATTTCGCCTTCTTTAACATTGAGCGATACATTATCGACACCGACAACTTGTCCAGTTTGTTCAATAATTTCTGACCGAGAAAGGCCTTTATCCAACAGATCAAGTGCTGGCTGTACGTTATCGCCAAACACGACATCTAAATTTTTAATTGCGATTGCGTCCATGGTTACCTCTTATTCGTTGCCTTGGTTGGGTGCTTTACACAAGCGGTCAAGAATGATGGCGACCAATACAATCGCAAGACCCGCTTCAAACCCTTGAGAAATATTCACTGTATTCAGTGCACGGACAACCGGTTTACCCAGGCCATCAGCCCCCACCAGCGCAGCAATAACCACCATCGACAGCGACAACATAATACACTGAGTCACACCTGTCATAATGCTTGGCAATGCCGCCGGCAATTCCACTTTAAACAACAACTTCATACGAGTGGCACCAAATGCACGTCCCGCTTCGACCAATTCTTCAGGCACCCGCGTGATCCCTAGATAGGTCAAGCGGATTGGCGATGCGATAGCAAAGATAATGGTCGAAATAAGACCCGGAACAATCCCTAAACCAAACAACACCAGCGTTGGGATGAGATACACAAACGGTGGTACGGTTTGCATTAAATCGAGCAATGGCCGCATAAAGGTGTATACCAAAGGCCGGTGCGCCGCCATTATCCCCAGCGGTATGCCAATTAATACGGAAATCGTTGTCGCGGCAAAAACCAGAACAAAGGTTTCCAGCATCTCTTGCCAGTAGCCCAGGTTGAGGATCAACAAGAGCGCACTCACAACAAAGATCACGATAGAAATTCGACGTTGCAGGTACCAAGCAAGGGC
>NZ_MUFH01000377.1:0-2075 GCF_001996115.1 Salinivibrio sp. MA427 | reverse complement strand
GAATACCTCTACGAGCCCGGCAGCTTCCGCCCGATGGCGCAAGTGACCCACCATGAGCAAGGCAGCGAGCTGCATTACATCGTGACCGACCACGCGGGCACACCGCAAGAGCTGTGTAATGAACAAGGTGATATTGTCTGGCGGGGCGAACAAGCGTTGTGGGGCCATTACCACGGGCAATCACAACGCCACTGGYAACGACGCGAAGAAGCGGCTAACGACAGCATACAGTGTGACCTTCGCTACCAAGGGCAAATCGAAGACCCAGAATCGGGCCTTTACTATAACGTAAACCGTTATTACGATGCAGACAGTGGCCAGTATCTTAGCCCCGACCCAATAGGGTTTGCGGGTGGATTAAGGCCGCAGGCCTATGTTGCCAACCCACTGGAGTGGGTGGATCCGTTGGGGTTGGCTGGATCTTGCTCCAAAAAGATTACATCAGTCAAAGGTCGGTTAAAAAAAGAACAATTGCCCACTAAGGGAAAAATCAGGTTCGTACCTCCTAAGGGTTACAACCCATCTAATCCACTACCTAAAGGCCCTCAAGGTGGATTTATTGATAGGTTTGGTAATGAATGGGTTAAAGGACCATCAAGAACAGCAGGGCAAGATTTTGAATGGGACGTTCAGCTCTCGAAAACAGGAAGAAAAAAAATAGGCTGGGTCACACGTGATGGAAGTCATGCAAACGTATCTCTTGATGGTAGAATTACACACAAATAGGTGTCACATGCAAGCTCTATATGAATTCTTTGAAGTAGTAAAAATAACTTCCTCTGATTCAGCATTCGCCGAAGTTAAAGGGCAAGAAGCTGTAATTTTGRGAATGACTCCAGACGACACCGGGCATTGGTTTTATTCAGTCCAAATCACTGATACCGAGGAAGTATGGAGTTTATCCGAAAATGACATTGAATCGACAGGTAAAGTTCTGAAAAAAGAAAATTTCTATTATGGTGACTCTGTTACTGTAAGGGTGGGCCATCAAAGTGGTGAGGGATATTTAAAAGACTCATAGAAACGGGCCGTTTTCGTTATCGCTATGATGCTTGCGGCCGGGTGATTGAAAAGACCGAGAACAAAACGGGCTACCGGCCACAGGTGACGCGGTTTAGCTGGAACGCGGATGACCGTTTAACCCACATTGAACTGCCCAACGGCACGCGGTATCGCTACCGCTACGACCCCTTTGGGCGACGCATCGCCAAAGAATGTGCGCACAGCGACACACAGACTCACTACCTGTGGGACGGCGCGCACATTGTGCAGCAACAACAGGCCACCGCTGATGGGCAGGTGTTGCAACAAACCGAATACCTCTACGAGCCCGGCAGYTTCCGCCCGATGGCGCAAGTGACCCACCATGAGCAAGGCAGCGAGCTGCATTACATCGTGACCGACCACGCGGGCACACCGCAAGAGCTGTGTAATGAACAAGGTGATATTGTCTGGCGGGGCGAGCAAGCGCTATGGGGCCATTACCACGGGCAATCACAACGCCACTGGCRACGATGCGAAGAAGCGGCCAACGACAGCATACAGTGTGATCTTCGCTACCAAGGGCAACTCGAAGACCCAGAATCGGGCCTTTACTATAACGTAAACCGTTATTACGATGCAGACAGTGGCCAGTATCTTAGCCCCGACCCAATAGGGTTTGCAGGTGGATTAAGGCCACAGGCGTATGTTGCCAACCCTCTGGAGTGGGTGGATCCGTTGGGGTTGACCCCATTAAATCAGGGGGGATTCTCGGTCTATGGTTTGTATGATGAAGGTGCTAGTAAACCGTACTATATAGGAATATCAAATAACCCTACTAAACGAGAGTTACAGCACTTATCTTCTGGCCGTTTAGCTGGAGATGCTCAGCTAGTCGTGTTAGAGAGTGATTTAAACTATGCTCAAGCGAGAGGTTATGAACAGGCGTACATTGAAGAATATGGCACTAAAACTGGTGTCAGAGGAAAAGATATATCAATTACAAATCGCGGTAATAAAGTTAATTCTTTTGATAAAGAAAGAGTAGATGCCCGAGGAGTAGCTTTTAATGATGAGTATAATAAAGCTAAGAT
>NZ_MUFH01000376.1:0-2076 GCF_001996115.1 Salinivibrio sp. MA427 | reverse complement strand
CTATTTATATGGAGTTCTATCTCTCGTTCATTATGATGGAGATCAAAATCAAAACTGCAATTATTCAAAGCAGAATTAATATCAGTGCTTTCCTCGATATAGTTTGCTACCACTCGGCGTTGAAACTTTAATCGTTTCTCTTCAAGATTGATAAAATCACTTAACTGAGCTTCAAACAATTCTTTATCAAAAAAAGACCAACCAGCTACTAGCGTAGCTGGCGTACTCCTATATGTTAACAAACCGACGGCTCTATCATGATACATAGCAGTAATTGCGATTGAGCTTGGTGTGGTCAATACTGCTGAATAGTTAGTTAGACAGTTTTCAAAGCACATCGACGTATCGTTTAGATGCTCATCAACTTCTAGTTTATCCTTTAAATAAGGATCAAAAATGCGATACGCAAATGGCACCCCTTGAGTATCTAGAACATCTTTAATATCATTAATCAAAGACACTAATCGTTTTTTTTCCCTCTCATCGAAGTACGGATTATTAGCAGTAGTAATCAGCACTTTCGCTTTTTCAGGCAAGGGTAATTTATTCTGCATTGACAACATCCGCGAAGGTAAATAATTTATTGTGCTCTTTATCCCTTTTAAAAGCTTTGACTCTAACTTACCAGGCACCAAAAAGAAATCCTGTATAATTGGTTCAAATTGAGTCAAGTTATACTTAGTAACCATTGGGTTAAAGTTTGAGTTAGCGAAGTCATAGATCCCATCAGCCACTAGTACAGTCGGTCTATTCATTTTCCTAAACTTAAGCGTTAATATAACATTATGTGGCACTGTATAAAATGCACAGACGAACGTATCGAATTCCTTTAATTTCGACATGTCATATTTGTAACGCTTCATCCCGTTAAATACGTACTCAAGTTCATCGTAATCGATGATGCCTAAGGAACGATAAAATTCTTCACTTTCAGAAAAGAGTATTTTTTGTTTTCTCAACTTTAGCACCAGTAGGATTATTTAAAATATCGAAAAAGCCATCGAGAGGGTGTTCAATATTCTGTGTCAGTCAATTTCCATAGGTCTATGTGATCATCCAGTCGGCCTTCGAAGTGAATGGTCAGCTGCGATAGCGTCAGCCTCCAGTTCTGCACCGGATGCACGGAAAACGCACCACGGAAAACGCATGAACATCCGCGTCATGAAAGGCTTCCCAGCACGGTCGCTAAGTACTCTTAGTCCATCGCGAACATCATTCGCTTGCGCTGAATCCCAGCTTTGAAACTCTTCTCTTGCTTTAATAAATTCAAAACCATTTGCCTTATTCGTGCAAAAACTTCAGCTCGGTCATCTACCCTAATTCGGCATGCGTCTTCTTTTAATCCAACATCGAGTTGCCAGTGCATTGATTCAATTAACCAGTGCGAGCGAGTGGCATCATGWARCTCTTTCGCTGTSAGTGCTTTTGARCTTATATAATAGCGCACAGAAATATCTGATTCGTCGGCGTGTTTGCCTTYTTGTCGAAYACTSAYCATGATGCCCATCGTTTTTAATTCAGGCCAATCATAAGCCAAATCACCTAATACACTTAAATCGGTATTGATGAGTGCACATCGTGTTTCTAAACGTCCATGCGATTTCTCTTGTGATGAGTAGCTATCACCATCAAAGTTTTGAAGCATTGAAGGCCGGTAATAATTATCAAACGCTTTGTCTAACTTACCTTGGTTTACTTTAACAGCGAGCAAATAATCGGCATTTTTATTAATGATTTTCTGTGCGATTTTTCGCTGACAACCCATGGCATCTATAGTAATTAAACACCCAGAAATATCGAGCAATTCCAGCAGCTTAGGTATTTCAGTAATCTCATTGGTTTTACTATTTACTTTTGACTGTCCGAGGCATACACCATTTTCGGTTGCGAACGCATTAATCATATGAATCGCAGCTTGGTCTGTTGCTCGGTTATATGAACCCCTCAGTGTTTTTCCATCAATGGCAACTACTTCACCATCCGTTAATTCATGACACGATTTCATCCATTCTATGAAGGCTTTTTGTAATGCTTTTGTACTGATGGTTCCCATCACTCTTGCAATCGTATCTGCCG
>NZ_MUFH01000375.1:0-2078 GCF_001996115.1 Salinivibrio sp. MA427 | reverse complement strand
ATTAAAGGCACGCTGTAGTCACTCTCAGCAAACCATTGATTGGAAAGGTGATATTTCGGTTTCTGACCACTGCCACTGTTGTCAAATGCCGGCACCTTTGCGGCCTCATGTTGTTTGGTTTGGTGAAATGCCATGGGGCATGGGGAAAATTCATGAGGCGTTAAATAAAGCGGATTTGTTTATCTCTATAGGGACATCGGGGGCAGTGTATCCCGCAGCGGGCTTTRTGCATGAAGCGGCAATGCATGGCGCGCATACAATTGAAATCAACCTCGAACCCAGTGCGGTTGAGAGCGAGTTTGATGAACGGCGCTACGGCAAAGCAAGCACTTTAGTGCCTGAGCTGGTGGATGAGATACTGGCGCTTGAGCGATAAATCAGGGGCGTCTTTGCCCCTGACAGTCTAGAACAGTACGCGGGATCACATACCGGCTTTTAAGCGTTGAAAATAATCTTCATAAAGTCGGTTGGCGTCACCTACATCGTTTTGCCATTCGCCGGCAGCCATCACCGACTGTGGTGGATAAATTTGCGGGTTATTTTTAAACGCGGCAGGCAATAACGGATAGGCGGCTTTCACTGGCGTTGGATAACCTATCTGCAGGGCAAGCTTAGCGGCGTTTTCCGGACGTAAGAGAAAATCGATCATTTTATGCGCGGCATCGACGTTTTTAGCATCCGCTGGAATCGCGAGGCTATCCATCCAAAAAATTGCGCCTTCTTCTGGCCACACCATGTCGATCGATGCGCCTTCTTGACGCGCCATGTAGGCACTGCCATTCCAAAGCATGCCTAGGGTGACTTCGCCCGCTAAAAACGGGTTAGCCGGAAAATCAGAATTAAAGAGCAATACATTTGGCATCAACGTTTTAAGTGACTGATAGGCCGCTTTTATTTCTTCCGGATCTGTGGTGTTGGCAGAGTAACCGAGTTTTCGCAGGGCAATATGAAATAGCTCTCTGGCATCATCCATCATCAACAGTTGGCCTTGCCATTTGGGATCCCATAAATCAGCCCAGCTCGAGACATCGGCTTTGTCCATAAAGTCGGTGTTAACGCCGATACCTGTCGCTCCCCAAATATAGGGCACAGAATAATCATTGTTAGGATCAAAAGGTTTGTTCAAGTTAACCGGATCCAGACCTGAAAAATGCTGGAGTTGCGATTTGTCGATTTTTTGTAGCATGCCTTGCTGACGCATTTTAGCGACATAGTAAGTTGACGGCACCACAAGATCATAGCCCTCAGGATGCGTTTTCAATTTGGCATACATGGTCTCGTTTGACTCATAGGTGGAGTACATCACCTCAATACCCGTTTCATCGGTGAAATCTTCGATAACCGAATTAGGGATATATTCAGACCAATTGTAGAAATACAAAACATCATTGTTCGCGGCGGTCGCGGTAGACGTGAGTAATGCACCGAACAGGGTAAGCGCAAAAAAGGGGGACCATTTAACCATGGTGAGCTCCTCGTAACACAAAAAGGAGGGCGGCTGACCTGTCAACTGCCCTGGGGAATGGATTATTTTAGTCGATCTTTGGCTAGCCATTGTGAGCACATGACCAGCACGAGTGACACAATCAGCATAATGGTGGCAAGGGCGTTAATTTCTGGCGACACGCCGACTTTTACCATGGAGTAAACTTTGAGCGGCAAGATTTCATAACCTGGCCCGGTGACAAAAGAGCTGACGATGACATCATCCAGTGACAAGGTGAAGCTTAGTAACCAGCCCGCTGCAACCGCGGGAGCGGCAAGCGGTAGGATGATTTTGGTCAAAATAACCCATTCGCTCGCGCCTAAGTCACGTGCGGCTTCAAGCATTTTGACATCAAAACCATTTAAGCGGCTGTAAACCGTTACGACTACAAACGGCAGGCAAAAAGTAATGTGTGACAGCAGCAAGGTCAAAAATCCTAATTGTGCGCCCATTAAGATAAAGAGCGCCAACAGCGAGATAGCCATCACGATATCGGGCGACATCATCACCACGAACAGCATACCATTGACAAACTGCTTGCCGCGAAAGCGATAACGAAACAGTGCTACCGCGGTTAAGCTACCTATAATAG
>NZ_MUFH01000374.1:0-2097 GCF_001996115.1 Salinivibrio sp. MA427 | reverse complement strand
ACTCGATAGCCGCACGAACCAGACGCTTGGTACCTTCTTCAGAAATCGGCTTGATACCGATACCACACTGCTCTGGGAAACGGATTTTGTTGGCACCCATTTCTTCGCGCAGGAATTTAATCACTTTATCGGCTTCTGCGGTGCCCGCTTTAAACTCGACACCCGCGTAGATGTCTTCTGAGTTTTCACGGAAGATCACCATATCGGTATCTTCTGGCTTTTTCAGAGGGCTAGGAACGCCAGTGAAGTAACGTACCGGACGCGCACAAATGTAGAGATCGAGCTCTTGGCGAAGGGCCACATTCAGAGAACGAATACCACCGCCAACAGGCGTTGTCAGTGGGCCTTTAATCGCCACTTTGTATTCACGAATAAAGTCGAGTGTTTCAGCCGGTAGCCATTGATCATCACCGTATACCTTGGTGGATTTTTCACCGGTGTAGATTTCCATCCATGAAATCTTACGCTCACCGTTGTAGGCTTTAGCAACTGCGGCATCAACAACTTTGATCATTGCAGGGCTAACATCCATCCCGATGCCATCCCCTTCAATGTAAGGGATCACAGGGTGGTTAGGGACTACCAGTTTTGTGCCGTCGAGTGTAATTTTTTCACCTTCCGCCGGTACAACTACTTTACTTTCCATTTTAATCTCCTAGCGTCCATTTGTTATCTTTGTGTAAGATGCGCAACGAGGATACTCGAATTCATACAACACGCCAAACAGATTATTACGTGTATAATACCAAAGTCTCATTTGCCGTTTAATCTATTTGACAGCCCGTATGCCATATAAATCCCGCTCTCAGCCAGCGTCAAAGGCTGTTTCAAACACCACTGCCAAATCATCTCAACACGCACAGGATTCACGCGCGACGGCGATGACCACTAAAGTGATACTTGTTAACAAACCTTATAACATGTTGACCCAGTTTAGCGGTGAGCCCGGTGACAGCACATTAGCCGACATCGTCTCCGTAAAAGACGTGTACCCGGCCGGTCGACTCGACAAGGACAGCGAAGGCTTACTGGTACTCACCAATAACGGTGCCTTACAAGCCAGATTAACCCAGCCTTCATCTAAATCTCCCAAAACCTATTGGGTCCAAGTGGAAGGTGAGCCCAGCGATGAAGCGATTCAAGCGCTTTGCGACGGTGTGGAGCTAAAAGATGGTCTAACGCTACCCGCTGAGGTATCAAAAATGGCGTCACCCGCCGTGTGGGAACGCCATCCTCCGGTACGCTATCGCGCCAACATTCCCACTACCTGGTTAAAGGTGGTGCTGCACGAGGGGCGAAATCGACAAGTACGCCGGATGACTGCCCATATTGGCCACCCGACGCTGCGCTTGATTCGCGCCCAACTCGGCGCCTGGCAGCTGGATGATTTGCAGCCAGGCCAGTGGTGTGAGGTTGATCCGCCGAAAGGCTTTGAGCAGTTCACCCCTAAACCCAAAGGGCCAAAAGGGAAAGCACCGCGTGGGCGCACTCGATCGTCCAAGCGTGCACCGTTGAAGAAAGCTCGATAAAGCCAAGCTTCACAGCAATTGTCGTCACCGCTCTGAGATTAGATACCACGCACAGACACGCCGTGAATCCATCCCTGGAGGCTCCGCCGCGCCATCCATGGCGCGGAGGGTCTTTGCGCGGCACCCAATCACAGACTATGTCCGCCATTGATATTTAATCGCATCAACATAAGCTGCATCGGTCGCCGTCCACGCAACTATCTATCTACTTTAGATAACGGTTAACGTGTGAGCCTTATCACATCTGTATCCGGCGATTTGATTCTGTTAAACTCAGCGTCCGTTTATTGATAGCAGCATTTGTGATCACCATGTCAGATAACAGCAGCAAAAAAGTGATTGWCGGAATGTCCGGCGGTGTTGATTCGTCCGTTTCTGCCTACTTGTTGAAACAACAGGGTTATCAGGTCGAAGGCCTGTTTATGAAAAACTGGGAAGAAGATGACAACGAAGAATACTGCTCTGCTGCAGAAGACTTGGCCGATGCGCAAGATGTCTGCGATAAGTTGGGCATTGAGCTACATACCATTAATTTTGCCGCTGAGTATTGGGACAATGTGTTCGAGCA
>NZ_MUFH01000373.1:0-3060 GCF_001996115.1 Salinivibrio sp. MA427 | reverse complement strand
AGACAGCACGGTGACTTGATGCTCAGAGAGTAATCGCGGAATCAGCGCCTGACCTATCAGGCCAGTGCCGCCGGTAATAAGAATCTTCATGCCTGATGTCCTAAACGTGTTGTTGTAATCCCTAACCGTAACGCTAAGAGGGTTTTAGACTTAGCGCAAGTGATTGCTTTGCATCCTGATACGTACCGCAACCAAAATCGGTTGGATCGCGCAGTTTTTTACTCTGCTTCTCGCACCTTGGTTTGGGAGTGTTAACATAAATAGGCACATAAACACCGTGTTTACTGTTAATACGCAAGGAGTCATGTCGCCTACATGCAAGCGTTATTCAAATCATTGCTGGGAAGCTTTCGTGATCTATTACCCATTATCTTGGTGATTGGCTTTTTTCAGGTCATTGTGCTGCAACAACCGCTGCCCAACTGGATCTCAATTACCTTTGGCTTGGTGCTGGTGGTGGTGGGGTTGACCTTATTTGTATACGGCTTAGACATGGGGCTATTTCCAATTGGCGAATCGATGGCGCACTCCCTGGCCCACAAAGGCAGTTTAGGCTGGTTGATTGCGTTCGCGTTTCTGCTCGGCTTTGGCACCACCATTGCCGAACCCGCACTCACCGCGGTAGCGGCAGAGGCGGCAGATGTCGCCGCTAACGGCGGGATGATACACACCAGCGAAGCGGCTAAAAACAACTACGCCAATGGCCTTAGGATCACGGTGGCGCTCTCGGTCGGCTTTGCGATTGTGTTGGGCGTGGTGCGGATTATAAAAGGCTGGCCGATCCACCGTTTAATCATTGGCGGCTATTTGCTGGTGGTGGCGATGACCATGGTCGCCCCGCCGAGCATTATCGGCATTGCCTATGACTCGGGTGGGGTAACCACCTCCACGATTACAGTGCCATTGGTGACCGCGCTCGGCGTGGGGCTAGCAACCGTGATTAAAGGGCGTAACCCCATGGTGGATGGCTTTGGCTTGATTGCGTTCGCCTCGCTATCACCGATGATCTTTGTGATGGCTTACGGCATGGTGGTGGCATGAGTAATAACCTCACCCTGTTTCTCGACACTTTTTTCTCCACCGTGCGCGATGTGATCCCCATTATTGCGATCCTTGTTGGTTTTCAACTGTTTGTACTACGCAAAGCGCTCAATAACCCCAAACGGATCATTCTCGGTTTTTTCTATGTCATCTTGGGCTTGAGCCTGTTTTTAATGGGGCTGGAGTTGGCGCTATTCCCGCTGGGATCGTCGATGGCCGAGCAGCTGACCGCTCCTGAGTTTATTGGGGCTGCAATCAAAGCAAGCGGCGAGATTAACTGGCAAGCGTATTATTGGGTATATATTTTTGGTGCCGCGATTGGCTTTAGCACCACGGTCGCTGAGCCTTCGTTAATTGCGGTGGCGATTAAAGCTGCCAAAGTATCGGGCGGAGCCATACAAGTGAACGGCTTGCGCGCCTCGGTAGCGCTTGGCGTGGCAATGGGAATTGCCTTGGGGTGCTATCGCATTGTGGTGGGCGATCCGCTCCACTATTACATCATCATCGGCTACGTGGTGGTGGTGATCCAAACCTATTTTGCCCCGCCGTTTATCGTGCCCTTGGCCTATGATTCTGGCGGGGTGACCACCTCAACCGTCACCGTACCCTTGGTGACAGCGCTGGGGTTGGGGCTAGCCTCTACCGTACCGGGAAGAAACCCGATGCTTGATGGGTTTGGCTTAATTGCGTTTGCCAGTTTGTTTCCGATGATCACCGTGATGGGCTATGCCCAAATCACAGCCTATTTACAAAAAAAGCACGCACAGCGTTCATCGTAAGGAGAGCCTATGCGGTTCAAATTAATCATGGCGTTTATTGAAGATGCCAAAACCGATGCGGTGCTCGATGCCGCTAGAAAAGCTGGCGCCACCGGCGCCACCATTATTAACAACGCACGTGGCGAAGGCTTGGTTCAGAAAAAAACCTTTTTAGGCCTCACGCTCGATGTGCAGCGGGACGTGGCGATTTTCCTGGTGGAAGAGCACTTAGCGCGCGCCATACTCGAAACCATTAATGATGTGGGCGAGTTTGATGCCACGCCTGGCAGTGGTATCGNAGAGATGTGATGCATGCCCATGCCGTGTGTATTGATGGGCTCACCACGGTCGAAGAAGCCATTCGCATTGCACGCCAAGAAGATGTCAAAGCACTAATTGTTAATAAACGCGACGACAGCGACGAACACGGCCTGGTGTTAATGAACGACATTGCCAAAAAAGTGCTCGCCAAAAACCGCGCGCCATCACGGGTGAATGTTTATGAAATTATGACCAAACCTGCGCTGAGCGTCTCTCCCAATATGAATGTGAAATACTGCGCCCGTTTATTCGAACGCTTCGGCATCAGCCGCGCCCCCGTGATTGAAAACGGCCAAGTCCTCGGCATGGTCAGTTATAACCTAATCGTGATCTACGGCATGCTCGCCGAAGAAGTGGAGAGTCAGCATAGGAAGGATTAGGTGTTGGACAATATGAATTTCCACTGTATTTCTTGATTTAAGTTTGCTTAAAAAATTGATAGTCACTCACGTTTACTTTTTTAATTGTATGGCCTTTTTACATCTGCTAATATTTATTCTAGCTCCGCTGGTGTGTGACTGAACAAGCCTCCCTCAGATAGAGTGGAGGTGGCTCTAATCAAGAGGCGATTCTATCGCTTACTAGCCATGAAGGTGGCAGTAGCCTCAAGTAAAAACTTAGAGGCGTTAACGGTCTCAAAGTTTTCCCAGCGGGGCTCTCTAGGAGGAGTAAATGAATAAAGATAATGTTTGGTGGACAAGGAAATGTTGGATAAAAGCAGAAGAACGTCTTCTTAAACATGCCCGATATTCAGATTTTTTCATGTTCTGGTACTCCCTTTGGGGAGTCGCTTCTTCCATAATCTTTATTGGTGAAAAGCAACCTGAAATAATATCTAAAGTTTTTGTCTGCTTTTCGGTTTTTGTTTTTGGTTTCTCTTTATTTAGCTCCTTAGGGCGTTTTAGAGAAAGAGCTAATAGTTTTAAGGCTGGATATATTG
>NZ_MUFH01000372.1:0-2106 GCF_001996115.1 Salinivibrio sp. MA427 | reverse complement strand
CATCATACCGAGTAATCTCGAGTAATCTTGGGCGATTAGTGTTATCTGATTCGCATAACAATCACACAGACAGCAGACTGCGATCTTTCTTGTTTACTGCCGCACAGGTAGCGTCGATGACACAAGCCCTAGCACGGTGTTGGATATGTGCACATTGCCAGCGGGCGCCTTTCACGATCGAGGTTAATTGTTGGTTCCGATGTCGGATGGCGCCAGTTGCACTGCGCGTGGCGCAAATCACACCAAGCTTGTACGATCGAGCTGGCGCTTATGCCGAGTTACGTATAGGCGGCATAGAAAGGGAAAGTGATCTCGTTGGGTTTCGGATTTTCATTCACTGTCACTAACGTCGATTTGGCGGTTCACCAATGATCTTTAAATCCGCTTTTCTGCGCTTTTTCATCGTCGCGTAGAAATTCTCGTGCGAGCTAATATTAAGCAGGTAGAGCTCGAGTTTGTTTTCAACCCAAGCGTAGCCAAGCAACACCTCTTGCCTATCGAGCTTGAACTTGTGCACCCAAAGATAGGAGAGGTCGCCTTTTTTCTGGCTGCCGAGTGTGGGCTCTTCAATGATTCTATCTATCTCGTCCTCGACCACTTCACATTTCGCGTCGGACAGCTTGTTCATCTGCTTTTCAAAAACACGAGAGACGAAAACATCAATCTGATTGTCGTGGGGTCCGTCGCTCATAACGTTTTACCTTACCAAGTTTGACTTCTTCAGATGCAATCAGGGCTTCTTGCACAAAGCTATAGGGTAAATCAGGGTTCTCAGTCATGATTTTCCCAATTTTTGCCCAATACTCAATTTGCTTGGGCACAGAGCGCATTTCAGCTTCTGCATGCACTTTTACATCTGACACAAACTCATCATCTAACCGTACACTGGTTGGCATGATTCATTACCTCGCTTATATGTCTGTACAAGTTATTATGCGACAAAATGTCGCGCCTTGCAATTTGTTTAAGGCTGCGTGCCTGGCGTAATGCGCCAGTTGCACTGCGCCAGTTGCACTGCGCCAGTTGCACTGCGCACAGCTTATATCGTGATAATTCTTGATCATGGGCAGGGGGGTATGCGGCCGGGGTGTTACCGACCGCATAAGCTATACTAGCGAGCCTAGTTCAGCGCGTTGATGATGACGATTTCTCGTTCAAGGTTTTCTTTCTCTGTGCCTGTTGCCGTAGCGAGTTTTGCTTCACGAACGGCCAGTGCTTCGGCTTTTTCTTCTTTGGTGTTAAAACGTAAGCCTTTTACGTTGATCGCAGCAACGTTGGTATAACGCCCGTCGTCGCTACTTGGTACATCAATTTGCTTGCTGTTGACCAAATCTTTAATGATATTGCGTGTGTTAGTGTCAATATCTAGACCTTTTAACTGCCAGCGAGCCATAGGTTTGCCGGTATAAACGCCACCTTTTTCCTCTGTTAGATAGCGAATAGTCATATTTCTGATCGTACCTTCTTCTTCACCATAAGCTTGTTCTGAGTCGAACAGCACCGGAAAATCTTTTCCTTCTAACGCGCCACCTGCTTTGGTCAGGTGCCCCATTCGATAACTATTCATCCCGAGGTTTATCTCGGTTGTATTGGTAATTGGCTGTCCATCAGCAAAGGCTAAATCTGTTATGCGTTTTCCTGCCGGTTGAGTAAGATCAATGGTATAGGTGACTCCCGCAAAAAAGTCATTGGTTGAGTATTTCGATGCGCGACGTTCAGGGTTAAAGCTATAGGTGACATCACCCGGTTTGACTGAGTTGAAATAGTCAGCGGACCATTCCATATATTTGCGTAGATCTGCCCCGGTCATTTGATAGACAGTAATTTCGCCGCCAGCATATTGATAGTTATAGGCGATATCTTTTGCTTTAATCGGACCGACGTTTAGCTCGGCATTGTCATTATCAATTTGCAGAGCAATCACGTTGGCTTTTGGTGCATAGAAAAAACTGGCTTCTTGGAACAGTGCACTAATGCCAGTATCTTGAATGTGAACTTGCGGGATCCCTCGGATCTCATTCTGGGGGACCAAATCCACCCCTCTTAATTCCGCGACTTCGCGGTTTGCCATCGCACGAAGGCGTTGGTGGTAAGGCTGGTACAAGG
>NZ_MUFH01000371.1:0-2108 GCF_001996115.1 Salinivibrio sp. MA427 | reverse complement strand
CGCCAGAGCAAGTGGTCGATAAGCCAGTGCAGCTGACGCTGTGGCGCAACGGCGAGCTGGTCAAACGGGTGCAAGGCATTGCCAGTGCCTTTAGCCAAGGTGACATTGGTCATCACTTTACCCGCTACCGCTTAACCTTGGTGCCCGCCCTGTATCGTCTGTCGCTTCGCCAAAACAGTCGCACCTTCCAGCACCAAACCGTGCCGACCATCTTAGACACCCTGCTCACGGACATGGGCGCCACGGACGTCACCTTCTCGCTCACTCGCGACTATGCCGAGCGCGAATACTGTGTGCAGCACCGTGAAAGTGACTTGGCGTTCTTCCACCGCTTAGCGGCAGAAGAGGGCTTGGTGTATCACCATGAGCACGATGCCACCACCCATACCCTGATAGTGACCGATGCGCCCGACAGCTTGCCCCAGCTTGACAGTCCTGTGCCCTATAATGCTGTCAGCGGCGGACGCACCGATACCCCGTATATCTATGGGCTCACACGCCACACCGCGGCGCAGCCTAGCCACACGGCGTTAAAAGACTACAGCTTCAAAAAACCGCGCTACAGCTTCCAACAAGCGGCGCAAGCCGATGGCATTGATTACCAGCGTACCGACAGCTACGAGCACTTTGACTTCCCAGGCCGCTTTAAAGACGACGCCACTGGTCAGGCATTTAACCAAACCCGCTTAGAGTACTTACGCCGTGAGGCCGAGCATGCCAACGGGCAAAGCAATGAGCCGGCATTACGGGCGGGTTATCGCTTTACCATCAGTGACCATCTGGATGAGGGCGTGAACCAAGCGTGGCAAGTGGTGCGGGTGCACCACCAAGGCAGCCAACCGCAAGCACTGGAAGAAGAGGGCGGCCAAGGGGCCACCACCTACAACAACCAGTTTATGCTTATTCCTGCCACCACCCCGTGGCGCGCCACCCCCACGCCTAAACCTCAAGTGGATGGCCCCATGATAGGCACCGTGGTGGGACCGGATGGCGAAGAAATCTTCTGTGATGAACACGGGCGGGTGAAAGTCCACTTCCCGTGGGACCGCTATTCTAACGGCGATGACAAAAGCAGCTGCTGGATACGGGTGGCCCAAGGTTGGGCGGGCAGCCAATACGGCATGATGGCCATCCCCCGCATTGGCCATGAAGTGATTGTGTCTTTCTTACACGGTGACCCGGACCAACCGATTATCACCGGCCGCACCTATCACGCGACCAATGTGCCGCCTTATACCTTACCGGCACACAAAACCAAGACGGTTTGGCGCAGCGAGAGCCACCAAGGCGAGGGCTACAACGAGCTCACGTTCGAAGACCAATCGGGCAGTGAGCAAGTGTATTTACACGCACAAAAAGACTGGCACACCGAGGTAGAAAACGACCGTGTGACCGAGATAGGTCATGACAATCACCATCAGGTGCACAATGACCAATTTCATCGTGTGATGGGCAATGCGCATCATACCGTGGAGGGAGAGAGTCGCACCCGTATTGGTGGCAACCACTCCAATCTCGTCAAAGCCAGTGAGCACTATAAAGTCGGTAAGGTTCATGCGGTGGAAGCCGGAAGTGACATTCACCTAAAAACGGGCGCTAAACTGGTGATCGAAGCCGGTGCAGAAGTTACCTTAAGTGCCAGCGGTAGCTTTGTGAAAGTGGATGCGGCAGGCGTGCATGCTTCTGGTGCCGCGGTGAACTTAAACTCAGGCGGCAGCGCAGGCAGTGGACCAGGCTTTAATGGCCAAATGGCCAAGCGTCCAAAAACCATCGACGCCTTAGCCGATCCCGAAGCCACGCCACTCCCCGATATCCAAGCGGTTGATGTAATGACCACATCAGAAACACAGCAAGGGGCACCGACACCATCGTGGGCGCCGAGAACAGACTATACGTCATCATTGGCGCCTAAACGTCAAGTAGAAGCGCTAAAGGGACAATCTCCTTTATGTGAGGAGTGCGAGAAGTGATGACTATTTTGGCGCATAGCAATCTTTTCGATAGCGTCCCTGACATGCAGCCGCAAGAGGGTCATCGTTTGTATTTGATGGTCGATGGTGGACAAATTGAAGACCTTGCGCAGCAACTATATGGCTTGGAAGGAGAGC
>NZ_MUFH01000370.1:0-2121 GCF_001996115.1 Salinivibrio sp. MA427 | reverse complement strand
GTACAAGATGGGTAAAGCGATGGAGCACACGTTAGTCGATAACGATGAATAGTCGCTTACTTTGCTGGACGCATGATGCGTGGCGTGACTACGTATACTGGCAAAGTCAGGATAGAAAAACACTCAAGCGAATCGACAAGCTTATCCTCGATGTAAAACGAACGCCATTCGAGGGAATAGGTAAGCCCGAAGCACTAAAAGAAAACCTGACCGGCTTTTGGTCGCGGCGTATTGATGATACCAATCGGCTGGTTTACGCCGTGGATGATACGTCTATTACGATCCTATCTTGCCGATATCACTATTAGTCACCTAGCGCCTGCGGTGCACAATGGCACAATAAAGGTACGAGGCGTCATGCTCACCACTCTCAATAAAAACCACGCATTATAATGCCTCCAGATAAAATCACCGTTTTCACTGAATAACGGCGGTGGGCAAGATAAATGTACTGACCGAGAATGTCCTACAAGGTTAAGCGTAACTGACGACCCGGTTGCGCCCAGAGAGTTTGGCGTTATATAAAGCATCATCGGCATGCTGGTAGAGGTGCTTAGCATCGAGCAGAGCCGCGTCGAGCTCTGCACAGCCAATTGACACGGACACGCGGATGGCCGGGGAGTAGCCGAGGATCGAGCGTTGGTCATAAACGGCCTCGCAGAGCTGAGCAGCATAGTGTTGCGCCGCTTTTTGGTCGGTATTTGCCAACAGACATGCAAATTCTTCTCCGCCAATACGATAAATGTTGCTGTGCAGAGGAAGATGCGCTTGGAGCAAAGACGCGAAGGCTTCGAGGACTTGATCGCCAACGATATGACCGTAGTTATCGTTGATGCGTTTAAAATGGTCGATATCGATAATGAATAGGGATAAGGGTTGAAGTCGGTACCGGGCTTTGTCGCTAAAACGGGCAAGGTCGCTAGCAAATTGACGGCGATTATATAGCTGTGTCAGCGAATCCGTTGTGGCTTGGCGCATTAACGCTTGTTCTTCCGCCTTACGCTGACTGATATCCCACATCACACCGGCGACCACACCTTGAGGCTTATTTTTGGGATCGTTATTGGTGGTGATTTCTACCCATGTATATTCGCCATTATCGCGTTGAACCTGCAAGTCCATTTTTAGCTCGTTGCCAGCGGGCGATAAAAAGTGGCGTACACGTGAAAAGAACTCTCGACGATACCCAGGATGAATGCGGCGCAGCCAATGCCGGCTAGTGTAGGTACGGGAGTCACGAATGCTGCTGGCGGTACTGTCACCGATGACCTCTGACGAGCACCAGCAGATACCGCGTTGTACATCCACTTGCCAAGTGCTGCAGTGGGTGTTGTCTTTAATGATGTCGATTTGGCGTTGTTTAGAAAACAGCTCGTTTTTTAGCACAGTGCTAGCGATCAGATGTCCCGTCGCGCGCAGCAAGGTCACATCGCTTTCTGACCAGTGTTGTTCTCGCTCGCAATCATCAAACCCCAGCGTTCCCCACCATTTATTATCGACAATGATGGGGATGGTTAACATCGATAAAATGCGCTGTTGTGTTAAGTAGCGTTTGAGCCAAGACGAGGGTAACTGATCAGTAATGACCGCTTGGTATTCGCCCCGCTGTCGGCTTTCTATCAACTCACGGTATTCGGGGTGAGCCAGGCTAGATCTGAAATGATTAAAATGGGGGAGGCGAATTTGCGCGTACTTTTTCTCGTTTGCCCATTCGAAGACATAATCCTGCAAAATATCGGTATCGCTGATCGCTAATACTTGAAACACCCACACACGACTGACTTGCGTGACGGTCCCAATTTCAGCGAGTAAGTGATTAATGTTAGTAAGTCTGTCATCACCACTGACCAGCATGTTGGCACCGCGTAGCACAGCCGATAGCAGATCGACGTTTAACTCAGAGAGCTGATGTCTATCGAGCTCAGGTTGGAGCCCAGTCAGAATGGTCATGCCGATAGTCCCTTATCTAAAAATGCCCCTCTTTGCTGAGCGTAGCAGGCGCGTGTATGTATCGTTAATATGACAAACATCCTGTGTCCAGTATTGTGAGTCATGTTTGCATATATGGGTGAGGTGTATTGATTCGCCATTGATTGCGTCTTGCGCATCAATCCTTCTATC
>NZ_MUFH01000037.1:0-14016 GCF_001996115.1 Salinivibrio sp. MA427 | reverse complement strand
TCGACGAATCTCACGTGACTGTGTCTCAGATTGGTGCCATGTACAAAGGTGATCGATCACGTAAAGAAACACTGGTCGATTATGGGTTTCGCTTACCGTCGGCGCTGGATAACCGGCCACTTAAGTTTGATGAGTTTGAAGCACTCGCCCCACAGACAGTTTATGTCTCGGCGACACCGGGCAATTATGAGCAAGAGAAATCAGGGTCAGACATCATCGATCAAGTGGTGCGACCGACGGGGCTTATTGATCCTGAAATTGAAGTGCGCCCGGTCGCCACTCAGGTCGATGATTTACTCTCAGAAGTACGTGCCCGGCGCGAACTGAATGAACGGGTGCTTGTGACCACATTAACCAAGCGTATGGCCGAAGACCTAACCGAATATATGCAAGAGCACGATGTGCGCGTGCGCTATCTGCACTCTGATATTGATACGGTTGAACGCATGGAGATCATTCGCGATTTACGGCTTGGCGAGTTTGATGTCTTGGTGGGGATCAACCTGCTACGAGAGGGGTTAGATATGCCAGAAGTCTCTTTGGTTGCCATTTTGGATGCCGATAAAGAAGGTTTCTTGCGCTCTGAACGCTCGCTGATTCAAACCATAGGCCGTGCTGCGCGTAACCTACGCGGTAAAGCCATTTTATATGGTGATCGGATCACCAAATCGATGAAGCGTGCGATTGATGAAACCGAGCGGCGTCGCGTCAAGCAAGTGGCTTACAATGAGGAACATGGCATCACACCGCAGAAATTGAACAAAAAAGTGATGGACGTGATGGAAATCGGCACCGGTAAGCGAAGCAAGGCGAATAAATCGTCCGCGAAGTCGTTACGTGCTGTTGCCGAGCCAGATGCAGATTATGCACTGAAATCCCCGCAAGCGATTGATGCGGAAATTAAAAAGCTTGAAAGCCAAATGTTAGAAGCGGCACAAAACCTTGAGTTTGAAACGGCAGCACAATTGCGCGATCAGCTCCAGGGGCTGCGCGAGCAGTTTATCGCCAACAGTTAGATAAGAGCTAGATAAAAAAAAGCCAACCTAAGAGTCAGGTTGGCTACAGTGTTTCAGTGAGTAATAACTCACAAACAACGTCAGTTGGCTAGGTGACCCCTTAGGGTCACACAAAAGGAKGCATTTGGCGTGCCAAAAATTAAAAAGGCGATTACATCGACAAAACGTGTGGTTTTAAGCCACAAGCAAAGATACAATGTGGGAAATTTTGCATAATGCAACGCATTTCGCATACGCTCGTGCAATTGAGCCAATGAATATTACAGGCTCTATGAAGGCTATGGGCTCAATGAAGACTGTATGCTTTATGAAGACCCCAGGCAGCGATGTGATTCTTGGAGGATAAATGCCAGCACTGTCACCCAATAAACGAATATTGATGGTGGAAGATACAGCGTCGGTCGCGGCGTTATACAAATCGTATTTAAATCCCTTGGATGTCGATGTCACCATTGTGGGCAAAGGGCAGGATGCGCTGACTTTCTTTGAACAAGAAGGCGACCAACTTGCGTTGATCATTCTGGATCTTCGCCTGCCCGATATGTCAGGGATTGATGTGCTGGCAAAAGTCCGTGCTGTCGCGCCAGACTTGCCGGTGATCATCATGACCGCTCATGGCTCGATTGACGCGGCAGTCGACGCGATGCGCCATGGCGCCAATGATTTCTTAATTAAGCCTTGTGAAGCGGATCAATTGCGCGTCACGGTGAATAAGTCGCTCAAGCCTAAATCCAGCCATCAATCCAACACCAGCAAGCCCGAAAGCGAATATCATGGCTTCATCGGCAGTAGCTTACCGATGCAAGCGGTTTACCGCGTGATTGAATCCGCCGCCCCCAGCAAAGCGACTGTTTTTATTACAGGTGAAAGTGGCACCGGGAAAGAAGTCTGTGCCGAGGCCATTCATGCAGCCAGCACCCGCAGTAATAAGCCTATTGTTGCATTAAATTGTGCCGCTATTCCCAAAGATCTGATTGAAAGTGAGCTGTTTGGCCATGTTAAAGGCGCGTTTACCGGGGCGGCGGCTGAGCGTGAAGGGGCGGCAGAAATGGCGCATGGCGGCACTCTCTTTTTAGATGAAATTTGCGAAATGGATATGGATTTGCAATCCAAATTGCTACGTTTCATTCAAACGGGTAGCTTTCAAAAAGTCGGTTCGTCGCATGTCAAAAACGTGGATGTTCGATTTGTTTGTGCAACCAACCAAGATCCTTGGCTTCAGGTTCAGCAAGGAAAGTTTCGTGAAGACCTCTATTATCGTCTGCACGTGATTCCACTTGAACTGCCGCCTTTAAGCGCACGCGGTGACGATGTACTCGCGATTGCCAATGCCTTGCTCGCTGTATTTTCTGCAGAAGAGGGTAAAGATTTTTGTCGCTTCAGTGATGAGGTAGCCGATCTCCTGCTGCGTTATGACTGGCCGRGTAACGTTCGTCAATTGCAAAATGTGATTCGCAACATCGTTGTGTTGCATAATGGTGAAGAAGTCAGCAAAGAAATGCTTCCTTCTCCTGTGAATCGCGTTTCTGGTGCCGAAATTGCATCACCGCAGCATAACGCAGGGTCTGAAGTCACGACGAGTGCCTTTTCGCCGAATCACCTGGTGACGCGAGAGTCATCAGATTCAACGCCTTCGTCGTTGAGTAAAGCGGATATCGAGCCTTTATGGAAAATTGAAAAGCGCGCCATTGAAGCGGCGATTGATGTGTGCAATGGCAATATCCCGCAAGCGGCCGGGTTAAGTGCGAATCGCGTGTTAAGCAAGGCCAGCGCGAGTGGATGTCACATCACCTGGATGAGCTTACCGAAATGCTGCAAGGGACGGCGTCAACATACCGGGAGATGGCAGTCGAGCAGGACTTCATCAATAGCTTGACGTAGCTTATCCCGGTCGTGACGCCAATGATGATTTGAAGAGGCTAGCTCGGCCTCTTTTTGTTGATAGTCTGGGTCAAGCTGTGTCGCGCTTTTCTCTCCGAGTATAACATCAACCTTTTTGCCTCCCATCGCACGTTCGCACCATGCCAACATAGTATCGAGAGACATCTCGCCCGCCGGACCGATTTCTTTGCCTAAATTACGGATAAAAACAATTTTTGCCTGCGTATGTTTGAGCGCTCGTCCCAATTCGGGAACCAGTAAAGGTGGCATGACACTGGTTAAAAAACTGCCGGGGCCGAGCAGTATCATGTCTGCCTGTGCAATCGCATCCATGGCTTCACGTGTAGCCGGTACGGTTGGCGAGAGAAATAAACGTGTGGGGGGCGCAGAGAGCTCATCAATGTGTGTTTCCCCCGCGACGGTTTCGCCGTCAGCCGTTAATGCGGCCAATTCTGCTGGGTGTTCAGACATCGGCAGAAGATGCGGACGTACATCTAATAGATCGCGAATCAGCTGAATCGCTTCTAAGGGGCGAACGGATAAATTATCGAGCGCCGTCAGGATTAAATTGCCTAAATTATGCCCATTCAATTCGCCTTTGCCTTTAAATCGGTATTCGAACAGCATAGAGCCCACTGATGGTTCGGTAATTAATTGATTCAAGCAATTACGAATATCACCCCAGGCTATTCCTCCCTGGCAGGCGCGAATACGGCCCGTTGATCCACCGTTATCTGTCGTAGTGACAATGCCGGTCACGCGATTTCCATGCTCACTTAATGCAGATAATACTCGCCCTAAGCCATGCCCGCCGCCAAGGGCGACGATACGTGTTGAAGACGTCACGTTTGCTTGGTGAGACGATCTTTGTGCTGTTCGATCTTGATCAGACACAGTTTGGTGGGAAATCGCTGGATCAGAAAGCGTTGGATGGCGCATTGCCGAGAGACCTAAACAGACAGAAAAATTACACTAATGTTACCTTAATCGTCCGAATTAAGAAGAAACGCTTGGTGCGAAAATGTGAGCAAGGGAAGAAAAGTACGATAAAAAGTGAAAAAATGGGATAACGCAGCGCATTATCCCTCACCCTAAAAAGACAGAAAAATGGGCGCAATTGGCAAGGCAGCATAGAAAGCACAGAAAGCATCGTCCTCTATCTAGTGAGGATCCTGCATCATACTCAGTAGGTAATCGCGTGTAGCGACACAAGAGTTATTGGCCCATTAATGCTTGTTTTTCATCGGTTGGCAGCGGTAACAGCTCTAACCAGCGTTGACATAACCAAGTTAAATTGGAGAACTCTGCCTCACGATGCATGCTTTGTAGCTCTGGGTGGCGCTCAAACATGGATTGTAAGCGCTCAACTAGTGGTTCGCTTTGCTTATCGACGTGGCAGTCAGGCCAGCGAGGGAGTGGACTCACGGTCGCGAATAACATCTCATCATGCTGGTGGTTGAACGCTCGAATCGCAAAACGCGCAATGCCGCGGGCAGTAACAACCAAACATCCATCTTCTTGACTGCGGGTGTAATCTTCAATCTCGATAAAGGTACCAATATTGACATGCTGACGCTGAGCCTGGCTTTCTGCCATACACACCCCCAAAGGCAGACCGTGTTTTAAGGCAAAGACCAGTGTTTGCAACGCTTCTCCGGTTGGGATCCGAAGAGGAATGCGTCCACCCGGTAATATATGGCGATCGTTGAACAGAATGGGTGTTGATTGTCCCATGGTACACCTCCTGGTGAGCAATGGTTTGGTCTAATAATCTAGATACTGCAAAAGGGGTGCCTACTTTTTAAAACTCAACTGTATCGGGGGTTTGGCACGTTTCTAGCGGCTTAAGCCATAACCGACGGTTGAATAAATCGCAATTTGCAATGCAAATCCGCTTCATGGCCTGCATTGTGCAATCGCGTATTGTGCAATTAAAAAAATAGCCTCCAACATGGGAGGCTATTAGATTGACGCATCGTCACTTCAACACCGCGTTAGCGATTAACCTGAGGTTTTTTTCCTTTGTATGGATTGTAACCATGGCGAACGCGTGCGCACAGGGGGCGCGAGGTTGAACTTTGTGGTCTCATAGTCTTGCTTGTCACTCTTTTGTCGGAAGAAAAAGAAGGTGGTGATAGGGAACGTCTCACCACTTGTACAAGGATGGGGGAGATAGCAATGAATAACAAGATAATCTGGTTAAAAAGTGGTCGATATTGGTATTTCGTCTAAAAAGCGAATTATTATCAGTTAATCTTCTTAAATTTGGTTGATAAAACGCCGATAACCGCGTGGCTGTTGAGATGACCATCATCAGGCTCGTGTCGATGCAATCGCTAACATGATCATCTTTTGCTTTCTTGGAGACAAGGGTGTAGCTTAAAAATTGCACAAGCGGTTTGTACCAAAGTAATAAAAACGCAATCGAGGTTGTGATTGCCTAGTTTGTGATTACCTAGTTTATGATTACTTTGTGTGACTGTGCCAAACACTGATCCGTTCAGGAGGACACAATGAAACACAAGCGCTATAGCAATAAGAAAATGAAAGAGATGTTGAACAATGTGATGCCGGAGATGGAGAAGGCCCGCGAGGAACACCATGCCCTCAACGATCAGGCGCATGATCACTCGCCTGATGAAAGTCCGACATTTACCCCGGATGAGGCCAAAAAGTAACAGGCATCACTTATAGCCAGCGTTTTCACGCTGGCTATACAGAGAGAATGACACCGCAAATACCCTCCCGCAGCGGTCACCTGAAATACCATCGATTTTGTGACCTTGATACCTGTCTGACATCACACGTGCGCTTTTATGTTGAGTTTTTTTGACAAATAGCGTTTATTATCGTCGTTACAATTTATTAACATTGATGTGGTTTGCCAGTTAAAGTCACTGAGGTGAAAGTGTTCGGTAGAGGCTTGTGTGCTTTCTAAACGGTAAGCCAGTGAAGTCTTAGCCTCAAAGTCCGCAGATTCAGTATAAACAGCAATTTGTACCGTTTTTTGTTACTGGTGATGAATAAAGCGCTAAATTTGCCTTGTCTTACCAGCTGAACGTTTTTTTATGTGACTTAAGTGTAGTGAAAGATAAGTTTTTAATCTCATTTTATGGCAAAATACTTCAGGTTTATGGCAAAACACAGTATTGATTGGTAATGTTTTGCCTTTAGTCGCGCAGCACGGCGTAGTACAACTTCTAGAGTTGTGCAAATGGATGCTCCCGCTGGCTGCGACGATTGTCATGGATGCAATAGCGATTGTTATGGAGTTACACGATGAAGCTAAACACGATTACCCGAACCCTTTTTATGGGCGCTGGCCTTTCTCTGGCTCTCGCAGGATGCAGTGAGCCCGAGCAAAAACAAACCTCCCAAACAGCCCCTGAGCAAAAAACTGAAACCGCCGCCGGCGAACCCCAACTTGCTGATGTACAAGAGCTCGTTCGTGGTAATGGGGCGGAAGTGGCTTCTCTCGATCCACATAAAACCCAAGGCGTGCCAGAGTCACATGTTATTCGTGACTTACTCGAAGGTCTGGTTAACCAAGACGCCGACGGTAATGTGATTCCTGGTGTGGCTGAGCGCTGGGAAAACAAAGATAACAAAGTCTTTACCTTCTACCTGCGCGATGAAGCCAAGTGGTCAAACGGCGATCCCGTCACTGCACAAGACTTTGAATACAGCTTTAAACGTGTCGCTGACCCAATGACGGCGTCGCCTTACTCATGGTATCTGGGTTATACCCACATGGAGAATGCCAAAGCCATCATCAAAGGTGAAAAAGATAAAGACACCTTAGGGGTTAAAGCACTCGACGATCACACGTTACAGATCACGCTTGACTCAGCGGTTCCGTACTTGGTGAAAATGATGGGTCACACCACCATGAAGCCAGTCCATAAAGAGACCGTAGAAAAGCATGGTGATCAGTGGACCAAACCAGAAAACTTCGTTGGTAATGGCGCGTTTGTGGTCGATAACTGGGTAATCAACGAGCGTATCGAATTAACGCGTAATGAGCAGTACTGGGATAACGACAATACCACACTCGACAAAGTCACTTTCTTGCCGATTGAAAACCAAGTCGCAGAAATGAACCGCTACTTGGCCGGTGAAATTGATATGACTTACGAGATCCCCAATGAGCATTTCCGTCGTTTGAAAAGCGAGCATCCAGACGACCTCTCTATCGTGGGTAACCTGTGTAGCTATTACTACATCTTTAACACCAAGCGTGAACCTTTTGATGACGTCCGCATCCGTAAAGCATTGTCTTATGCCATTGATCGCAATGTAATCACTGACGCTTTACTGGGTCAGGGCCAAAAACCGGCTTATTTCTTAACACCAGAGATCACCGCCGGATTTGAGCCTGAATTGCCAGAATACGCCAAAATGACCCAAGAAGAGCGTGATGCAGAAGCCAAGCGTTTGCTTAAAGAGGCAGGATTTGGTGAAAATAATCCGCTTGATTTCTCACTGCTGTATAACACCAGTGAAAACCACAAAAAACTGGCCGTTGCGATTGGTCAAATGTGGAAAGACAAGCTCGGCGTGTCTGTCGATCTGAACAACCAAGAGTGGAAAACCTACCTAAGCACCAAAGACGAGGGTAACTTTGACGTGGCCCGTGCCGGCTGGTGTGGTGATTACAACGAGGCGTCGACCTTCCTCAGCTTAATGCGAAGCACCAATACCTCAGGCGGTGTGCACTACGATAGCCAAGCTTATGACGCTATCATGCAAAAAGCGATGACCACTACAGACGAGGCGGAACGTAGCAAACTATACCTTGATGCAGAGGCACAAATGGCGAAAGACATGCCGATTGCGCCAATCTATCAGTATGTAAAAGCGCGTCTGCTTAGCCCCCAAGTCGGTGGCTTCCCAGCCAATAACGCGGAAGAGAAGATCTTCTCCAAAGATCTTTACATCAAAGCGGAGTAATCCCTGATTCACGGCTAAGTGAGGGAGTCGTTTATTACGACTCCCTTGATGGTTTCGCTGTTTGTGGAAATGCCCAAGGCAGCGCTTGCTGTGATGCTTAACTAACATGGAACAGCTCGTATTTATGCAAGAGCTAATGTTGACGGTAGAGCTATGTTGAAATTTATCGCGAAGCGAATATTGGAAGCGATCCCAACGCTGTTGGTCTTAATCACTGTTTCCTTCTTCTTGATGCGGTTTGCGCCTGGCAACCCTTTTTCAAGTGAACGTCCATTGCCCCCGGCGGTAATGGAAAATATTAATGCCAAATACGGCTTAGATAAGCCCGTGTTTGAGCAATACACCACCTATTTAGGCAATATCTTACAAGGGGATTTTGGTCCCTCGTTTAAATATATTGACTATAGCGTTAATGAATTGATTGCTGACTCTCTCCCTGTTTCGGCGCAAATCGGCGCGATAGCATTTGTGTTCACCCTGCTGTTTGGGGTCACGATCGGTACCATTGCCGCGCTGAAACAAAATACCTGGATTGACTACACCATTATGTCGACCGCGATGCTCGGGGTGGTCATGCCATCGTTCGTGCTCGCGCCTGTGCTTATTTATATTTTCGCCATTAATTTGGGCTGGTTACCGGCCGGTGGCTGGCAAGGGGGAGGTTGGCACTTTATGGTGCTCCCCGTGATTGGCATGTCGTTACTCTACGTTGCCACGTTTGCGCGTGTGACCCGTGGCAGCATGATTGAAACCCTGAACAGTAATTTTATTCGTACTGCACGCGCCAAAGGGTTGAGCTACCCGACCATTATTGTCAAGCATGCGCTTAAGCCAGCGATGTTGCCGGTGGTGTCTTATATGGGGCCAGCCTTTGTTGGGATTATTACCGGCTCGGTGGTGATCGAGACCATCTTTGGGCTACCTGGCATCGGTAAGCTATTTGTTAACGCTGCGTTTAACCGTGACTATTCACTGGTACTGGGTTGTACGATTTTAATCGGGACGCTGACCATTCTTTTCAACGCCATTGTCGATATCCTACTTGCGTATATCGATCCTAAGATCCGTTACTAGGGGTGACATGATGCTGACGAAAAAAGAAAACATTGACGCCCTAGAAAACTTCGCAGAAGAAGTGGATGTAAAAGGGCGAAGCCTTTGGCAGGACGCAGCGATACGCTTTAAACGTAACCGAGCCGCGATGGCCAGCTTGGTGATCCTTGTCATTATTGGTTTGAGTGTTCTATTGGGTCCGTCCCTGAGTGCTTATGCTTATGATGCGACCGACTGGTACGCCATCCATGCGGCCCCGACATTGGGTCTTGATGGCCACTGGTTTGGCACTGACGCCCTTGGGCGTGATCTGTTTACGCGTACCATGATGGGCGGGCGTATATCGATCATGGTTGGTGTCATGGGGGCCTTTGTCGCCGTCCTGATTGGTACACTATATGGTGCAACCTCTGGCTTTATTGGCGGCCGTACCGATGCGGTGATGATGCGCTTGGTTGAGATCTTACAATCGATTCCATTCATGTTCTTCGTGATTGTGTTGGTGACCTTCTTTGGTCGGAATATCGTACTGATCTTTGTGGCGATTGGTTGTATTGCCTGGCTGGATATGGCCCGTATCGTTCGTGGTCAAACGCTCAGCTTACGCAGTAAAGAATTTGTTGAGGCGGCGCATGTTTCAGGGGTGAGCACACGTCATATTATTACCCGCCACATCGTGCCGAACGTATTAGGGATTGTCGCTGTGTATTCGACCTTGTTGGTGCCGAACATGATTTTGTTCGAATCCTTCCTCAGTTTCTTGGGTCTGGGCGTGCAAGAGCCAATGACCAGCTGGGGTGCCTTGCTACAAGAAGGGGCACAAACGATGGAAATAGCAATCTGGCAGCTGCTGTTCCCAGCGACCTTTATGGTGCTGACGCTATTCTGTTTTAACTATGTCGGTGATGGTTTGCGTGATGCGCTGGATCCAAAAGACAGATAATCGACAGCTTTTGGCGTCGTAAAAAACGCAATAAGATAAAAAGCGCAGGTTTGTTTCCTGCGCTTTTTTATCAATCATCGAGCGCGATCTTTTGCAAAAAATCGCGGTTATTCTGGCGCCTCGTCTAAAGGATACCAGTAGCCGCGGTTTACCCACAGCGTGAGCATCGGCCAAAATAGGCTATTTTCAGCGGCTTCACCGAGCATTTCCCAATCGATAAAACGCTGATTGCACAGCTTAGGCGTCAGTGACTCACAGCCTTCCGGTAAGTCAAAGCTTTCACCGAGCATAAAAATTATTTCTGACTGATCAGCGTGATAAAAAGCACGTAAGCCACTGAGTTTTTCTAAACACAGACCATCTTGCATGGCGGCTTTGAGGCTATCAGGCTGCCACTGCGGATCGGGGCTGAGCAAATCGAGCTCGTGTCGAGCCTGAGAGAGAAACTCGCCAACCCAGCGCTTTTTACGGGTTTCGTCCTGCATTAATGCCATCATCATCTCATCCATTTGGGCGAGATGTTGTGGGTCGAGTGCCGCTGGCGCATCGGGTTGCGCTGGCATCGCGGGCCAATGGAAGTGGTTATCGCCCGCTTCATCAACAATCACTTGATCCGCGTAGCTACTGAGTAGCTCGCGCGCTTTTGGCGATCGATAACCAATCGAGTAACTGAGCGAAGGTTCTAGGGTATCACCCTCGTGCGGGAAACCGGGTGGAATATAAAGAATATCGCCAGGGGCTAGTTCGACATCGATAATGGCATCAAAGCCAGTAATTTGCTTGAGACCGGTCTCGAGATTGGCATCTTGATAATCGCCTTTCGGCCCAACGCGCCAGCGACGACGCCCTTGCCCTTGAACAATAAAGACATCGTATTGATCGATATGGGGTCCCACGCCACCTTGCGGCTGGGAATAGCACACCATAAGATCGTCGAATAACCACTGAGGCAGTGTCGAAAAGGCACTGGCTAACTCGCGGGCGCCTGGGTGCCAGTGGTTGGCTGCCTGAACAATTAGTTGCGCGTGAGTATCAGGAAAGTTGCTAAAATCCTCAAACGGTCCGTGGGCAACCTGCCATTGACCATTCGCGTGTGTCACCATGCGAGAATCAATATCGGCTTCCATCGCCAAGCCTGCGACTTCCTCTGGGTCGATGGGATCCTCGAAGTCTATAAAGCCTTGACGGATAACGGTAGGCGCTTGGTGCCAATAGGTGGACATAAAGTCGGCAATGGAAAATTGAAACTGATACATAGCATCACAGGTTAAGAAATTTGCGGCAGTATAACGCGCTGAGCGGGGCGGTGCGAGGGGGATAAAAAACGGCCCCCAATGGAGGCCGTGAGGTATGAGAACGTTTTGCTTAAAGTTTGTCAGTGAGCTTGACCGCATCACCAATGTAGTTAGCTGGTGTCATTTGCTTCAAGCGCGCTTTTTCATGCTCAGGTAAGTCGAGGCCATCAACAAAAGCACGCATGCCTTCGCCATCCACCCGTTTACCGCGTGTCAGCTCTTTCAACTTCTCGTACGGCTTTTCAATGCCGTAGCGACGCATTACGGTTTGAATCGGTTCGGCAAGCACTTCCCAGTTCTTATCCAGCTCGGCTTCTAGCGCGGCTTGGTTGACTTCTAGCTTGCTGATCCCTTTAAGGGTCGAGGCATAAGCAATTAGGGTGTAACCCACGCCGACACCCAGGTTACGTAATACTGTCGAATCGGTCAGATCACGCTGCCAGCGAGAAATCGGCAACTTTTGCCCCAGGTGAGAGAAAATTGCATTCGCCAGGCCGAGGTTACCTTCCGAGTTTTCGAAATCAATCGGATTGACTTTATGTGGCATGGTCGACGAGCCAATTTCACCTTCAACCGTTTTTTGCTTGAAGTGACCCAGCGCGATATAGCCCCAGATATCACGATCAAAATCGATCAAAATGGTGTTAAAACGCGCCACGGCATCAAAGAGCTCAGCAATGTAGTCATGCGGCTCAATTTGAGTGGTGTACGGGTTCCAGTCGATACCGAGCGAAGTGACAAAAGCTTCGCTGTAGGCGTGCCAATCAATCTCTGGGTAGGCCGACAAATGGGCGTTGTAGTTACCCACTGCACCGTTGATTTTGCCGAGGATTTCAGTGCTTTCGACTTGCTTAATCTGACGCGCCATGCGGTAGGCAACGTTCGCCATTTCTTTACCCATGGTCGACGGCGAAGCCGGTTGGCCGTGGGTGCGAGAGAGCATCGGCACATCGCGGAATTGTTGTGACAAGTCTTTAACTGCATCGGCAAGCTGCTGCATTTCCGGTAAGATCACCGTATCACGCGCGTCTTTAAGCATCAGTGCGTGAGATAGGTTATTGATATCTTCCGAGGTACAGGCAAAGTGAATAAACTCGCTAACCGCATGAATCTCTGGGTGTTGAGCAATTTTTTCTTTTAAAAAGTACTCAACCGCTTTGACGTCGTGATTAGTGGTGCGCTCAATCTCTTTGATTCGGGCGGCGTCTTGCTCATCAAATTCAGCGGCAATCCGATCGAGGAGGGCGTTGGCGTCATCGCTAAATGCAGGCACTTCTTTGATGCTGTCAGTGGCTGCCAAGCTTTGCAGCCAGCGGATTTCAACGATGGTGCGATACTTTAGCAATCCAAATTCACTGAAAATCGATCGTAACGCAATCGTTTTCGTACCATATCGGCCATCGACCGGGGAAACAGCAGTCAGCGCTGACAGTTCCATTTTATGTCTCCTGAGTTCAATCTGATTAGCTACGGGCTAGAATAGTTTTGGCCTGCTCAACCATTTGTTTACGACCAAAAATGAGATGTCGGCGTTTACCGCCTACTTGGCGCCATAGTACGGTACTACGGATACCAGATAACAAGAGGGCACGCACACGATGTTGCACGCCGGTTTGTTGTAGGTGTTGCGGGTCGCCAGAAACCTGAATACGCGGGCCCAGTGGGCTGATGACGTCGAGATAAATACTGGCAAGATTACTGATCATTTGCTCATCAAGCAGATCAAAGTGGCTCGATTGGCGCTCGATGGTTTCGATCCGATCGCCCAATTGCGCCATGGCATCACGACGGCTGGCAAGCTTGCGCTCTAAGGCGAGCAAATTGATCAGATAACGCATTAGCTCGCTACCGTTGCTGCTATTATCCAGCTGGCTGATCAGCGCTTCCAAGCCTAAATGGAGCCCTGACTCACCGCCGCCAGTGACATTACCGACCTCACCGCGAAACACATCTAGCGTCGAGGACGGGTTCGTCATCACGATGCTGCTTAAGCTGGTACTGAGCGCGTCTTGGTCACAATAGCCCTGACGGGACACATCTTGCACCAGTTTCGCTGCCTGACAAATGCTCGCAAAAGCGAGGGTGCGATCATAAATCGTCTCTGCCACTGATCACGGCTCCTTAAATACGTTGCTCGATAATACCACCACCTAAACACACGTCGCCGTCATAAAAAACAGCGGATTGGCCAGGGGTGACCGCAATTTGCGGCTCGTCGAATGTCACTTTTATGGTGTCATTATCAACAGGCGTGATAGTACATGATATATCGTGTTGACGATATCGGGTTTTGACTGTGCAACGGCGTGTCTCGGTCACATTCTCGCGATCGACCCAGTGTAATTGGGCTGCTATTAAGCCTGCAGAGAATAAGCGTGGATGATCATGGCCTTGACCTACAATCAGTACATTGCGCTCAACGTCTTTATCGACCACATACCAGGGCGCTTCGCTACCGTTACCGCCTTTTAATCCGCCAATCCCTAAGCCTTTACGCTGACCCAGAGTATGATACATCAAGCCTTGGTGCTCACCGATGTTCTCGCCATCGGTCGTTTCGATGGGCCCCGGTTGCGCGGGTAAGTACTGCGATAAAAAGTCAGTAAATTTGCGCTCACCAATAAAACAGATCCCAGTGGAGTCTTTTTTCTTTGCGGTCACCAAGCCTTGTTCTTCGGCAATTTGGCGCACTTGTGGCTTTTCGAGATCGCCAACTGGGAATAAGCTACGTGCAATCTGATCGTGGCTGAGTGTATATAAGAAGTAGCTTTGGTCTTTATTGCTATCAAGGCCACGCAGCATCTGTGCTTTTTCACCATTGTCGGGGAAAGATCGACGCACATAATGGCCCATAGCAATATAACCCATAGCAATATAA
>NZ_MUFH01000369.1:0-2123 GCF_001996115.1 Salinivibrio sp. MA427 | reverse complement strand
CGACAATACATGCCGCCTAATGCATGAAACAGTCACAGTGAATGGCGAAACGCGCCACCTTCACGAAGCGGAAATTGTCAGCATTTTACGCWACTGGACCGCTGGCGAAGTTGGCACCATTGCTGCAGCCATTAGTAGTATTTTCTACTTCTTCGCAGAAAATCCTCTTGTTGTAGAGCAAATACGCAACGGCAACTTAAATACCGACGGCGCCATAGACGAATTACTCCGCATTGACCCTCCACTTATTTCAAACCGCCGTCGCGCAACCAAAGACACCGAAATATCCGGCTGCCCTGTCAAAAAGGGCGAAAAAGTGACAGTGCTCTGGGCCTCAGCCAACCGTGATGAGTCTGTATTCGGCAAAGCCAATACATTTAACCCCGAACAAAACAAAGCTAAAAACCTACTCTACGGGCGTGGCATACATGTTTGCCCCGGCGCACCGCTAGCCAGAATGGAACTTCGTATATTCACTGAAGAATTACTAAAACACTTCGAGGCGTTCGAGGTAACCGGTGAATCTAAGCGAGCCAATTACCCGTCTGGCGGGTTCAATAATCTTATAATTAAAGTAACGGCTACCGAAGAGAAAAGCTCTACAGCAAATCAAAACTCAATACAGATAAAGCAGCAGCAAGAACAGATAAAGTAAATAACTGCCGCGACAGAAGAAATCTCTTCAACTTTGGAGCGGATATCCCGAAACACTCAACAAGTTGTATAAGTCTTAAAAAATGCCAATGTAGTGGCCCATTAACTACCCGATAGCATGGAGTCTATGAGTTAGGTTGGCATATAGACCATCACAGGCTCTCAGGAAATCAGGGAAGTTATCGAAGAGCAATCTCGTCTTATCCGAGTTTTACAGGATCATGGCGACGAAGTCCACGTCCAAGAAATATTTGAACTACTATTAATCGGAGTAATTAAGACTGAGTGTAGGTGCAACGTGGCTGTGATTTGGAATGAAAAAAAACTTGAATTCGAAATTTTCCCATGGAGTCAGAATTTCGAGACCGGATTGGACGATATTGATAATCAACACCGTATGCTTGTCGATATCGTAAATCGCCTGGCCTCGCAATTCTCTTCGATAAATTCAGACGTGAACAGCGCTACAATACTGGACGAGCTTGAAGATTATGCCAAGTATCACTTTGAGTACGAGGAAAACGTTTGGAAAAAACATTTTGGTCAGTCAAAAGACACAAAGAATCACCATGATGCTCACCAAACTTTTTTTCACAAAATCAGAAAATTACGTCAAACCACTGAACGGCACGAAGCAGTGTTGGCAAATTTGTTTAACTTTATTACCCGTTGGCTAGTCTTCCACATATTGGAATCGGATCGCCGCCTAGCATTAACAATTCAGGCGATGGACGATGGCATGGATCTCTACGCCGCAAAAACGTATGCAGATATGCAATTAAATGGATCAGCATCAGTGCTTGTTTCCGCATTATTAGAGATTTACGGGAAGTTATCAGCCAACACTATTCAATTAATACGCGAAAAAACGGCCAGAAAGCAAGCCGAAGATGAATTGCATCAGTTACAACAGGATCAACTACTAAAAGCCTTAGACAAGCAAGCAGTTGATCATCAAAAACAATTAGAGTTCTTGGCGTATTCAGATTCTCTAACCGGCTTGTGGAACCGAAATGGTCTCGTTCGCTGTATTCACGAGATGCGAGACACGATCAGATCAACAGACCAATTTTCCATAATATCACTGAACTTAGACAATTTTAAAGAAACTAACAAACAGTTTGGAGAGGATGCAGGAGATCATGTGCTATGGTTTTTTTCACAACGCTGGCTCGATGTTTTGCCTCCAGGTGCTACCGTTGCCAGAATATCTGGTGATCAGTTCGCTGCTCTCCTGCCAAATGGGTACCAAGCGGAGCCTGTTTTGCAAGTTGTACAAGAAAGCTGCAAGCATCCGGTTGTTTTTAATGATAAAACAATATCAATCCGTTTTACAGCGGGGATTTTCCTTTTCTCTGCAAATGAATTTAAAGATGGATCTGATGTAGACGCACTCCTGAGGTTCGCAGATCAAACGCTTTTTAACGCTAAACAGGAAGCGAAGGGTAGCTGGCTGTTAATGGAATGGA
>NZ_MUFH01000368.1:0-2135 GCF_001996115.1 Salinivibrio sp. MA427 | reverse complement strand
ACACGCTAACATCAAGCTATTAAGTCGCTTTAAGTGCAGTTCAGGGCAGAATTGGTAGAGAGAATCGTGTAATATATTGAGTTCGCACATCTTGTTGTCTGGTTGCTTGTTTTTTGGCGAAATCATTTGATCACATAACAGGATGTGCATCTACCTTAACTTTATGATTTTTATCTAAATCATCAGGGGATTCCTCAGCGCAAAGCCACCTGCCCCAACAAAAGCARGAGGACCGAGCACAAACACGGTAATAACACAAACCACGATKCCCACCCACGCAAAACCACGCACKAYCTGATAAGCAACATCKGGGATCATGTCTTTTTCTGTATARTGAATACCCAGAGGCGTTAAGTGGTAACAGCGATGCTTRTCGGGGAAAAAAAGATACCTTGAGACTAATACCATCATCGTCATGAAAGAAAATAATCCCCAAAACGCAATAGAGTCTATAGTGAGCTCGTCGATTACAAACCATAGAAAGCAAAAAGGAGTTAGCCCTGCAAAAATTGATAGTCCCCAAATTCCAAGGTGATCAAATTTTCCACCCCATCCTTTATGTTCCCAATAGTGGCGAACTTCCACCTCGTAGAGCCTCTTTTCAATAGGATTTATAGTTTCGCTATTACTCAATTCTCAATCCAATGGTACGCATCATTCACTCTTCCCGAACTGAAGTGAGTTATTCGGTCGCTTTCTCTTCTTCTTGCTGATAAACAGGGTGTTTATACTTATCTTTCAGTCTTTTTATCTTTACGAACTCGATCCTAGGGAAGAGTGAACGTAATGTAGAAAGTAGTTCTTGCTTTTTATCGAGTGTTGCGGTGAATACATTTCCACCATAAGCATGCACATCCTGCTCTGCAGCTTCAAGTGACAGCACCCCATCATTCTCTAAGTCAAACACAACCGTACGCTCAGAAATCAAGATATAAGAGTGATTTACATTAGGACGAAAATTCGTCATGCCAAACGACATCAACGCAAAACCACCTGCCCCAACAAACGCAAGAGGACCAAGCACAAACACGGCAATAATACAGACTACGATCCCCACCCACGCAAAACCACGCACCACCTGATACGCAACATCGGGGATCATGTCTTTTTCTGTGTAATGAATACCCATAGAGGTTAGATAATAACAACGGTGCTTGTCAGGAATAAATAGATATCTTGTTATCAAAACTCCCATCACAGCCAAAGTGAAGCAAAACCAAAAAGCAGCACTCCACCAGGACGCATCACTAACAATCATTAAAAACGTTGGCAAAAACAAACCAATCATTAAAGAGAGAGCCCATCGAACAGTCGGGGAATAATTCCCATCTGGACCGACTTGCTCCCAGTTGTGCTCAACTCTATCTGTGTACAGTTGCTCTTCTAATCGTTCGACTGTTTCATTTGAGATCATTTAGTCTACTCTCACTTCAATGGTGCGTGTCATTAGCTTTCTCCGAATTGAAGTGAGTTATTCGGTCGGTTTCTCTTCTTCTTGCTGATAAACAGGGTGTTTATACTGATCTTTCAGTCTTTTTATCTTTACGAACTCGATCCTAGGGAAGAGTGAACGTAATGTAGCAAGTAGTTCTTGCTTTTGGTCGAGTGTCGTGGTGAATATATTTCCACCATAAGCATGCACATCCTGCTCTGCAGCTTCAAGTGACAGCACCCCATCGTTCTCTAAATCAAACACAACCGTACGCTCAGAAATCAATATATAGTGGTTATCAATAGAAGGACGAAAGTTTGTCATCCCAAACGACATCAGCGCAAAACCACCGGCCCCAACAAAGGCAAGAGGACCGAGCATAAACGCAGCAATAATACAAACCACAATACCCACCCACGCAAAACCACGTACTACCTGATAGGCAACATCGGGGATCATGTCTTTTTCTGTGTAGTAAATACCTAATGAGGTCAAGTGATAACAGTAGTGTTTATCAGGAGAGAGAAGGTACCTTGACACCAACACCATCATTGCCATGAAAAAAAACAACACCCAAAACTCAGGCGTATCAACAGTCAGTTCATCAATGACAGACCAAAGAAAAAGTAGAAATAGCACTGCGAATGAAATAGACCAAATCCAATCTAACAAATTATTATATTTGAAACCGGCTCCTTTATAT
>NZ_MUFH01000367.1:0-3618 GCF_001996115.1 Salinivibrio sp. MA427 | reverse complement strand
GTTCATAGTTCTGTGTCACCCAACGTTTAAAGATCTACGTAGTCGTCGAACCGTCCTTCGAAGTGGATGCTCAGTTGGGACAATGTCAGGTTCCAATTCTGCACGAGGGTGTTCAATATTCTGTGTCAGCCAATTTTTCATATATTTATATGATCATCAAGTCGATCTTCAACGTTGCTAATTAGCTGCGATAGCGTCACGTTCCAGTATTATATTGGAGGCATCCACTTTTATGATGCCTTCCACATACTCGAGTGCAACGCCAAAAACGCCGCCATGACCGCGCAGGGCGTGTATTAGAAACGGGCCGTTTTCGTTATCGCTATGATGCTTGCGGCCGCGTGATTGAAAAAACAGAGCATAAAGCGGGTTACCGGCCACAGGTGACGCGGTTTAGCTGGAACGCGGATGACCGCTTAACCCACATTGAACTGCCCAACGGCACGCGGTATCGCTACCGTTACGACCCGTTTGGGCGACGCATCGCCAAAGAATGTGCGCACAGCGACACACAGACTCACTACCTGTGGGACGGCGCGCACATTGTACAGCAACAACAGGCCACGGCTGATGGGCAAGTTCTACAGCAAACCGAATACCTCTATGAGCCCGGCAGCTTCCGCCCGATGGCGCAAGTGACCCACCATGAGCAAGGCAGCGAGCTGCATTACATCGTGACCGACCATGCGGGCACACCGCAAGAGCTGTGTAATGAACAAGGTGATATTGTCTGGCGGGGCGAGCAAGCGCTATGGGGCCATTACCATGGGCAATCACAACGGCACTGGCAACGACGCGAAGAAGCGGCTAACGACAGCGTACAGTGTGACCTTCGCTACCAAGGACAAATTGAAGACCCAGAATCGAGCCTTTACTATAACGTAAACCGTTATTACGATGCAGACAGTGGCCAGTATCTTAGCCCGGACCCAATAGGGTTTGCGGGAGGGTTAAGGCCGCAGGCCTATGTTGCCAACCCACTAGAGTGGGTGGATCCGTTGGGGCTGGTTGGGTGCTGCTCATGGAGGTGAGGATGAAGAGGTTGCAAAGGGTGGACGAAAAGATGTTTCTCATCCATCACAAAAGGCCGCAAGAAGAGCTGCAGAGCGCCAAGCTGGGATGGGGAAACATGGAGGCCGAGAACAGCTTCCTGATCAACCTTCAAGACCTGGATCAAGGTCACCGCAGGGGGATCCTGGAGTTCGTACCGAAGTTCGTTCGATTGATACAGGGAGAACTGTCCATCACGACCCATATGGGCATAAAAAAGATAATATTCCTCCTCACTATGGTGTAGATACCCCTGGGGGGACAACTCACCATACTTATCCATCAACTCATAACCCTCAAAATAATAGGTGAACGGTGTTTGAATTTGGCAAAGAAGAGCCTATAGCGAACAACGCAGCGTTGTACGAAAAGAAGAGAGGCTCGGATGAACTAGTTTCTGATCAATCAAAAGGCCGTGTACTTAATCGTTACAGCTTTGTAAGCAAGGACTGTTCATCCGACTCGGTCTCTATGTTGATTTGTGAGCTATTAAATCAGATAGACTTGAAAGCTGTGGTTGTTGTGTCTTGGCTAGTTAACTTACCCGGTAGATCCCAAGTTGCGGCAAAGGTTATAGAAAAAAGATACTTAAAGAGCGGATGGAAAACCTCTGTTAGAAATGACCACTATCTTGCCTTTAAGGAATTGAAATTAAGCGAGATAGATTCTTGGCCGCCGCTAGGGGTACAGCCTTCAGATGGCGGAGTATTGCTTCTACTCGGTAATGAAAATGAAGATACTCTGTTAAATGCTCTTGATGAAGAGCATTCTTCTTTTTTAGCCAGGACAAGATATTTTGTTCCAGACAATAAGTTTTTTAAGCAATTAGAGGCTGGAAATGTGTCTGTTTTGTATCAAGTAAATGATCAGCTAAATAACACTGGAATAGTATTGTTAGGAAAACAGTCTATATCTATGACGTCAGCTGAAAACGTTGACATTGTTACTACATACGAAGGTGATTCTGCATATAAAGTATTTGTTTAAGTGTTAGGTCAGGGCAAGCACACGAATGTTCATTTTTCAATGGCGTTGCTGATCAAATCATTTAGCTAATACACTGATCCCATTGGAATTACTCCCATNTCTATGACGTCAGCTGAAAACGTTGACATTGTTACTACATACGAAGGTGATTCTGCATATAAAGTATTTGTTTAAGTGTTAGGTCAGGGCAAGCACACGAATGTTCATTTTTCAATGGCGTTGCTGATCAAATCATTTAGCTAATACACTGATCCCATTGGAATTACTCCCATCAATCAACTCGGTAACTAACAGGCATACCGAGTCTGATTGACTTCGCCCATCGCTTTCACGTTGGCCAATGTTTCGCCAGTTTGTACGTTGTAATCACGTAGTGTCAGCTGAGGACTGAGTAACCTAGTTTAGCTGGCACGCGGTATCGCTACCGTTACGACCTGTTTGGGTGACGTATCGCCAAAGAATGTGCACACAGCGACACACAGACTCACTACCTGTGGGACGGCGCGCACATCGTGCAGCAGCAACAGGCTACGGCTGATGGGCAAGTCCTACAGCAAACAGAATACCTCTACGAGCCCGGCAGCTTCCGCCCGATGGCGCAAGTGACCCACCATGAGCAAGGCAGCGAGCTGCATTACATCGTGACCGACCACGCGGGCACACCGCAAGAGCTGTGTAATGAACAAGGTGATATTGTTTGGCGGGGCGAGCAAGCGCTATGGGGCCATTATCACGGGCAATCACAACGCCACTGGCAACGACGCGAAGAAGCGGCCAACGACAGTATAAAGTGTGACCTTCGCTACCAAGGGCAACTCGAAGACCCAGAATCGGGCCTTTACTATAACGTAAACCGTTATTACGATGCAGACAGTGGCCAGTATCTTAGCCCTGACCCGATAGGGTTTGCGGGCGGGTTGAGGCCGCAGGCGTATGTTGCCAACCCACTAGAGTGGGTGGATCCGTTGGGGTTAATGCCTTGGCCTAATCCAACTAAACAAGGGCATCATCTGATCTACAAAAATAAAGCTGCAAGTGTTGGGTGGGACCATTTGGCTTCTAACTCGACGACACCTACTTTTTTCTTTGATGAACCATACACTCCTGGTTCGCATGAAGCGATTCATCGGGCACAAAGGCCTTATGTAGGAAAAGTTCAAGGTCCATGGACAGGAAGCCCGGAGGAGTTATTGTCAGCAAGTAAGGCTGGTTTAGGTGATGTCGATTGGATAAAAGGCAGCTTGAAGATACCTGCGACTGGAGAAGTCCTCGCTGAAAATGTCACACCTTTACAAGCCTTTGATAAATTGGAAGAGTGGCATCAACTACAACTTAAAAATAAAAAAGGGTGTAAATAATGTTATTTCCAGAATTAAAGTCTTTTGTCTTTTTTTCTAAGAAAGACGTTACTGCCTTTATGAAGGATGTGCTAGATCATAACAATGTTCTAAAATATCTAAGAGAGAACGATGGGGGGGCGTTAGTTGAAAATAGAAAGGTATTACCTGTTTTTGGAGTAGATGATGGTCTTTACTCATTTGAAATTTTTGTCAATGATGGAGTAGGTAGTAACAATATAGG
>NZ_MUFH01000366.1:0-2137 GCF_001996115.1 Salinivibrio sp. MA427 | reverse complement strand
ACCTTGGTGGATACTGCTGTGGCGGTGGTTGCGGGGTTAGTGGTATTGCCAGCGATGTTTGTGGCGATGCATCAGGGCGTCGAAATCTATGCTCAGGATGGCAGCTTACTTAGCGCCGATACCTTAGTATTCACCGTGTTACCCTTGCTGTTTGAAAGCTTAGGTGCTGCTGGCCCTTATGTGTCTTTGGTCTTCTTTTTATTAATGACGATTGCCGCACTGACGTCTTCTATTTCTATGCTCGAGTGTCCGGTTGCACTGGCTAGCGAGCGGTTAGGATCAAATCGTAAATTGACAAGCTGGGTGCTTGGCGGCTTGATTGCGGCGTTGAGTGCGGTGATTGTTTTCCACTTTGGTACTTTGTTCGGGTTAGTGGCAAAAGTGGCGACGCAATACTTCCAGCCTTTTGCTGCTTTACTGTTTTGCTTATTTGGTGGCTGGATCTGGGCGCGTGACCGTAAGTTGTCTGCCTTACGTGAGGGCTATGAAGAGATTGAACAGAGCCTTTTTTGGAAAATTTGGCCCGCCTATGTGAAGTTCGTGTGTCCTATTTTGGTGGCAACCGTGTTATGGGTGTCACTGGGTTAAGCGAACACGCTCACAGGGTGAATTGAGATAAAAAGCGGACACCATGTCCGCTTTTCTCGTTTTAATCCTGATTACCGAAATTGCTTCGTTGCTTCCAGGTAGTCAAAGCCCGCGTCTTTAAGTCGAGCACAGAGAGCGACTTTATCTATCTCGTAATAGCGAACCAAATCGTCCAAGCCATCGAATTCATCACGCAGCTTCATGTTGATGATGCTCATCAGCATCACAGGATCCATGGTCGCGTAATTGTTTAAATCCATCTTAATCCTCGTGATCGCTAATCAATAAATTGGCGGCTGCAAATGCAGCTTGGTCGCGACGTGACTGAGGAATCGACGGATCTTGTGCAACGTCGTTTAGGGTGTTGATCGCGCAGTGGATCGCCGCAGGAATATAGCCTTGCTCACCACTACCTATTTCGGCATAGCGTTGGCGAATAAGATCACAGCAGTCTGCAACTTTCATGATTGTCTCCTCAAGTGATGATAAGGAGCACTATACCCAATCTCACCGGCAGGAGGAAAGTATTAACGTGCGCGCTTTTGGCGGTACATGCTCTGGTCAGCACGCTCGTAAAGAGAGAGATTATTGTCGCCTTGTCGATACTCAGAAAATCCGACCGAGGCGCTGATCTGATGGCTGGATAGCAGGTGGTCTTGGCCAACGAGTTGTTTAACGCGTGTTGTGACTCGCTTGACTGACGTTTGGCTGGCGGGCTGTAAGATGACGGCAAACTCATCGCCGCCCAGTCGATAGCAGCGATCACTTCCTCTTACCGCTTCCCTAACCAGCAATGAAAAGCGGCGTAACACTTTATCGCCGTCCAAATGACCATAGGTGTCATTGACTTGTTTAAAGTTGTCCATATCGAACATCACCATCACAAGGCCGATATTTTCTCGCTCGCATACAGCAACCGCATGCTGAAGATCCTGCTCAAAGCTCGTACGGTTGTGTAAGCCTGTTAAACCATCAAGTAACGCCATATTTTTCACACGCGTATACTCAACGGCATTATTAAGTGGCCCGGCTAATAACTTGTGATAGGTGTGTAACAAGCTAATTTCGTCTCGGTCGAGCTTATAAGGTGTCGAATATTGAAGGACACCAAGCGGCTGTTTATTGAACTTGATTGAAAACGTTTGACGAAAGGTATGTTGCTCACCACGGCGAATGATATTGGAGATGTCATCGTGCTCCCAAATAATCCGACCGATATCGATATGTTTTTCTAATTGGCGCGCATAGACCTCGAACAGGACCTTTATATCAAGGTGGCCTTGCAGTTTTTGCAGCAACAACAAGCGCTGATCGGCGCCCAACGGAATAATCCGCGGGGGGGAATCAGCCTTTGTATACTGCTTTATGTGCGAGGCATTCATTAAAGGATAACAACTCTACAATCGTGTGTGTTTGTAATGGTAAAGCAGAAATCATGCCAGCCTTTAATATTCATCCTAATCATGGTGAGGAGAGGCTAATAAGCATGTTGTTTTTTAGATAATTAATCGGTCAGTAGAGGAAGAATATCAGACTGATGATTGTGTGC
>NZ_MUFH01000365.1:0-2141 GCF_001996115.1 Salinivibrio sp. MA427 | reverse complement strand
TGACTGGAGAGTATGAAATAGCCTACTACATGTACCGGCTCAATCAGTTTGGGTTTTACGTTAAAGAACAATGCTTAAATGAAAGTGAGCTATTTAATGGGGCGGACGCTGTCACTTCTCTTCAAGAAAATATCGGCAGTCAAAGTATTGGTACAATTCAACGATTGATCGGAAGTCTAAATATATCAACGTTAGGCTATTACTCTGCGTACGCGTTAAGAATTACCATAATCAAAGAAATCGCTAAGCGAATTGCGGCCTTTACTGACTTAGTATCAAAAAACCAACAATATGCGGACTATGTGAGGAGGCTTCTTGTTTATTCAAAGCACATTCAAGAGCGCTTCGATGCGCTAGAAGCGCTTGCCAAGAGTCGGTTGTCATCACCTATTCTAGACGGTCAGGAGGATTCGGTCCTCATAGGGCAAGTGCGAGAGAAAAAGCGCATATTGCTTTGGGATGAGCACAAAGATTGGGCACCAGAAAATTTGAACAATCAAATTGTCCCTGACTCCATGGCGCTGAATACGACGATTGTTGAGTGTGCGCTCACTTCCAAGCCAAACGAAGCGATGTATATACGTTCAACGTGTGCGGTTTTAGATAATGACCCAGCAAGGAATAAACAAAGCTGTGCGCGAGTTTATGAACCCACGCTACCAACAGGGCAAGGAGCGATAAACCCCAAGGCATTCAAGGACGCGTTAAGAGACGCCTTGGGTAATGATGCGGAAATTAAAAAGACGTTTGTGTTGGCTAACGTGGGAGGAGAGGTCGCTTTAGATGAGGCCTATGAGTATGTGCTACCGTGGCGAACCCAGCAAACTGAGATTTTCGGTAACACCGTTAAGATGGACGTTAGCGGCGGCGCACAATTTATGCGATTTACGTATTCAGCGCAGGCAGCAGCTGAAAGCGTCAACTTAAACTTAGTGGGGAACACGCAGTTGGGGGCGTCGCTTGATTTCGCCAGTGGCCAATTAGCGACAAAATTCTCCATTCCAGCTGAAAACATGTACGATCTGAAAGTTCCCTATTACACCGTTGACAATGAGCGTCGTGAAGTGAGCTTAGGAGACATTCGCTTCGACATTGAAGCGGTTGTACACGGTATGTTAGCGGCAAGCATGAAATACTCGAATGAGATTGCACTTGGTCAAGATGCTGCCACAGGGGCTACAGGCTTACGGACATCTCAAACCTTTATTGCAACACGTTTGGAAAGCAAGCAAGACCTAGGGCTCGCGGATGATAGTAAACTGCGAAATATTAAGGCGGGTGCAAAGACTGAGGTGTCGGCCTTTGCTGGTGCAGAGGTAGGTGGACAAGTCAGTCTTGAATGCTTATGGAAAAATGTGGGTAGCTCGGACATGAAACAGTTGTTTAAGCTCGCCACTCGCCTCACCGCGCAGTTAGGCGTTGGAGCGAAACTTATCTTGCAATGTACCTTAGATAATGGTCGCTTAATCTTTCGTTTCGACTTTGGCGCCGCGTCTATCGCTGGTTTCTCTGGCAAGCTGGCGTTTGAGTTAGACCCGCTTGCTTACGACGAATTTATCTCACGGTTGTTAGATGTGATGGAGCACCCGAGTTTCAGTCGCTTTGGCCTATTCCATGAAAGCGATGGCAGTGAAGCCTTTTATGCTTTTAACAGGCTACTGACAGTTGCCGTTGCTTATCAGCTTACCCTGACGCAAATTGCACTGCTTCCTTTTCATCTTATTCGAGACATGGAGCAGCGAGCATTGGAGACGACGAACGCCCCCTTTGTGGCGGACTTCATTAATAGTGACGTTGAGACATCCGGTCAGCGAGACTGGATCAAGAAAATGCCGGCTGAAACCTACGCCAAGCTCTTTTCGGTTCTATTGCATTATCATGATTTGGGCTTTTGGGGCAATGATGCAGAAGCAGCGAAGGATAACCTCGATCAAGTGGCTGCAATGACCAAGCTTTTAGAATGGATAAGGGGAGATAGCCACCCGGTAAGCGATAATGCCAAGAAAAAGTTCGAGAACGTCATGCAAAGGATCGGAGAAGAGATTGAGATGGAGCTTCCCGAAGAAGTGAAATGGCAACGGTATGCGGAAAATATTGATAAAATATTAATTTTTTGGGAGAAGGCCTACGATAATTTAGTG
>NZ_MUFH01000364.1:0-2148 GCF_001996115.1 Salinivibrio sp. MA427 | reverse complement strand
GAACAAAAGCTCATCGGGCTGACATGTATCAACTTTTTTTCTACAGTAATTGTAATACTATTACAGAAGTAGGAAAATTACAGTTTAAGCAAGCGTCATTGCGGGTTCACTGGGGCAAGCAGGTTGCCATTTCCGCAATCGGCACGAAATAAGTGACGAACAGTCAGAGGGTAACCATGGTTAGAAAAATTGGTGTTTTGACCAGTGGCGGTGATGCGCCAGGTATGAACGCAGCGATTCGCGGTGTGGTTCGCAGCGCATTGAGCGAAGGATTAGAAGTTTACGGTATTTATGACGGGTTTCTTGGCTTGCATCAAAACCGTATCGAACGCCTAAACCGAACAAGCGTATCTGACGTGATTAACCGCGGCGGAACCTTTTTAGGTTCAGCTCGCTTCCCCGAGTTTGCTGACGAAAAAGTACGTGAGCAAGCCATTCAAAATCTAAAAATGCACGGCATTGATGCACTGGTGGTTATCGGTGGTGACGGGTCGTTCATGGGCGCGAAAAAACTGACTGAGATGGGCTATCCTTGTATTGGCCTGCCAGGCACCATTGATAACGACGTCGCCGGTACCGATTATACCATTGGCTATATGACCGCGATGAACACAGTGATCGACGCTATCGACCGTTTGCGTGACACCTCCTCGTCGCATCAGCGGATCTCTATTGTCGAAGTCATGGGGCGCCACTGCGGTGACTTGACCTTAATGGCGTCGATTGCTGGCGGCTGTGAATACATCATCACACCGGAAATTGGTCTTGATAAAGACAAGCTGCTTGCCAAAGTGAAAGAAGGCATTTACAAGGGTAAAAAGCACGCGATCATCGCGATTACAGAGCTAATGACCGATGCTAATGAACTGGCGAAGTTCATCGAAACCGAAACTGGCCGCGAAACACGTGCGACCATTTTGGGCCACATTCAGCGTGGCGGTCAGCCAGGCGCATTTGACCGTATCCTTGCTTCGCGCATGGGTGCCTATGCGGTCGACCTGCTGCAAAACGGCGAAGGCGGACGCTGTGTCGGGATTCAAAATGACAAAATGGTTCACCATGACATCATTGATGCCATTGAAAACATGAAGCGCCCATTCCGTGATGATCTTTACGAAGTGGCAGAAAAACTGTTCTAAGCCGCTCGCGATATTGCGCTGATTAGCGCATGGCGATCAAAAAACGGAACCGTGCGGTTCCGTTTTTTTTGTGGATTGGCGTCAAAGCAGTTATATGCCGTCCCCAGAGATAAACGTTTTGTGTGAGCCGTTAAACTCTTGATCCATATCCAGTGAGGGCATATGTGAACTCGGGCGCCCAACGATTTTAGCCGGCACGCCCGCCACCGTGGTGTGCGGCGGTACAGGGTTGAGCACCACAGAGCATGATCCAATTTTCGCGCCCTCGCCAATATCGATATTGCCAAGGATTTTCGCACCGGCGCCGATCATCACACCGGTCCGAATTTTTGGATGGCGATCACCGCCTTCTTTTCCGGTCCCGCCGAGAGTAACATCTTGCAAGATAGAAACATTATCTTCGATCACCGCCGTCTCACCGATCACGATCCCCGTGGCGTGGTCAAACATGATCCCACGTCCGATAGTGGCCGCCGGATGAACATCCACCTGACTGGTCACTGAAATTTGGTTTTGTAGGTACGTCGCTAACTCTTTGCGACCTTGGTGCCACAGCCAATTTGCCACACGGAAGCCTTGCAAGGCATGAAATCCTTTTAGGTACAGTAAGGGCGTGGAGTACAGTTCCACCGCAGGATCCCGCTCTACCGTGGCACAAATATCGCAGGCAGCCGATTCAGCCACCGACGCATCATTGGCATACACTTCTTCAATCACTTCTCGCACCGCCATCGACGGCATCGACGGCGTCGACAATTTATTGGCCAAAATATAGCTCAGGGCACTGGCGAGATTATCGTGCTTGATAATTGTGGCATGGTAAAAGCTGGCCAACATGGGCTCGCGCTCTGAGTGTTCGCGTGCTTCTGTTTTTACCGCTTGCCACACACGGTTCTGTTGGCATTCTTTTTTAGCCTGATTCACTGCCTTCATCCTTATCAAAAATCACCGGCAACTGGGACGTTCCCCTACCGTGCCAGTGTATAAAAAAAACGCGCGGTTCTCACCC
>NZ_MUFH01000363.1:0-2164 GCF_001996115.1 Salinivibrio sp. MA427 | reverse complement strand
GATCAAAGCCGATTGCGAAAATCCAATAAAAGTATATTCGCATATTGCCCCTTATATGGGGGGGCCGGAACGGATTAAAAATACCAATGGCGCGGGTGACGGTGCACTCTCTGCGTTGCTGCATGATATGTCAGCCAACCGTTACCACCGTGACAATGTGCCTAACTCGCGTAAACACCAGTATCCATTTTTGACCTACTCGTCTTTCTCTCAGGTGTGTAAATACGCCAACCGTGTGAGCTATGAGGTATTGGCGCAGCACTCACCACGCCTTTCTCGCGGGTTGCCAGAACGTGAAGATAGCCTGGAAGAAGCCTACTGGGAACGCTAAGGCGAGAGGCTTTGAATGCGAATAAAAAAACCGCCAATTTGGCGGTTTTTTATTGCGAGGATAAGGGCGGTGTTATTGATACGCCTTTTCATGGACAGTGCGTACGGCGCGGCCAGAGGGATCGGCTTGGTTTTTGAAAGATTCATCCCACTCAATGGCTTTGGCACTTGAGCAAGCAATTGATGGGCCGCCTGGAACGCATTTCGCCGCATCGTCGAGCGGGAAAAGCTCTGCGAAGATCTCACGATACATATACGCTTCTTTGGTGGTCGGCGTGTTGTATGGAAAGCGAAATTCAGCGGTGGCTAACTGCTGGTCGCTGACCTTTTCGTCGGCAATGGTTTTTAAGGTATCAATCCAGCCATAGCCAACCCCATCGCTAAACTGCTCTTTTTGTCGCCATGCCACTGATTCAGGCAGTAAATCGCCAAAGCACTCACGAATGATGTGTTTTTCCATTTTACCGTTACCGCACATTTTATCGTCCGGTTTGATTTGCATCGCCACTTCCAAAAATGCTTTATCGAGGAAAGGCACACGGGCTTCCACCCCCCAGGCGGCCATCGATTTGTTGGCGCGGGCACAATCGAACATGTTTAGTGCGAGCAGTTTACGCACGGTTTCCTCGTGGAATTCTTGTGCGTTAGGCGCTTTGTGGAAATACAAATATCCGCCAAAGACTTCATCGGCGCCTTCACCGGAGAGCACCATTTTGATCCCCATCGCGCGAATTTTGCGTGACATCAAATACATAGGTGTAGAGGCGCGAATAGTCGTCACATCATAGGTTTCAATGTGATAAATCACATCGCGAATGGCGTCTAGCCCTTCTTGGATGCTGTAAGTGAATTCGTGATGAACAGTCCCTAGATGATCGGCAACCTCTTTGGCTGCTTTTAAGTCAGGCGCGCCCTCAAGGCCAATCGCAAATGAGTGCAAACGCGGCCACCAAGCCTGGCTTTGGTCATCATCTTCAACGCGGTTCGCCGCAAACTGTTTGGTGATCGCAGAGATCACGGAAGAATCGAGCCCGCCAGAGAGTAATACGCCATACGGCACATCGGTCATGAGCTGACGATGTACGGCACTTTCTAACGCCTCTTTGAGCGCGGCTTTATCGGTGCGGTTGTCTTTGACGGCATCATAGTCCATCCAATCGCGCTTATAGTAGCGGACAGGCTCACCCTGTTTACTCCATAAAAAGTGACCAGGAGGGAATTCGCTGATGGTTTTACATACCGGTGTCAGTGCTTTCATTTCTGACGCTACATAATAGTTACCGTGCTCATCATGGCCGTGATACAGCGGAATAATGCCAATATGATCGCGGCCAATCAAGTAGGCATCTTGCTCTTCATCGTACAAAATAAAGGCAAAAATACCGTTTAAGTAATCCAGCAGCTCAGCGCCTTTTTCTTGGTATAACGCCAAAATAATTTCGCAATCTGATTCTGTTTGGAACGGATAATCCGCCGCGAATTCGGCACGAAGCTCTTTGTGATTGTAGATCTCACCGTTCACTGCCAAAGCTTGGGTTTGTTGTGGGTTATAAAGTGGCTGTGCACCACTGTTAAGATCGACAATCGCAAGGCGCTCATGGACCAAAATAGCTTTATCTGATGAATAGATCCCCGACCAGTCAGGCCCTCGATGGCGCATGGTTTTTGACATTTTGAGCGCAACGTCACGCAATTGTTGCGGATCGGTTTTAATGTCGAGCGCTCCAAAGATTGAACACATAATTTTCCTCTCCATAGTGTTGATTGATGTGCTGTGGCAGCCATGTGCTGTGGCAGTCATATGGTGCCAACGTGGTGGCCACAATGTAGAGAC
>NZ_MUFH01000362.1:0-2165 GCF_001996115.1 Salinivibrio sp. MA427 | reverse complement strand
GGGTTTGTTGCGACAGGATCTTGCGATTCGCAAATCACCTACATCGACGGCGAAGCGGGTGTTTTACTGCACCGTGGTTTTCCGATAGATCAACTTGCCAATAACGCTGATTACTTAGAAGTCTGTTACATCCTGCTCTACGGCGAAGTCCCTACAAAAAAACAATACGATGGTTTTCGTTCTATGATCGTGCGCCACACCATGGTTCACGAACAAATCGCGAGTTTCTTCCATGGTTTCCGTCGTGATGCTCACCCTATGGCCGTTATGGTCGGGGTTGTAGGGGCGCTTGCCGCGTTCTACCACGATTCTCTCGACATCAACAATGATAAACACCGTGAAATTACGGCGTTTCGTTTGCTGTCGAAGATGCCTACCCTGGCGGCTATGTGTTACAAGTATTCGATTGGCCAGCCATTTATTTATCCACGTAACGATCTGGACTACGCAGAGAACTTCCTTCATATGATGTTTGCCACACCATGTGAAGAATATGAGGTGAATCCGGTAGTTGCGCGCGCGATGGATAAGATTTTCACCCTACACGCGGATCATGAGCAAAACGCCTCAACATCCACGGTACGCCTAGCGGGATCATCGGGAGCCAATCCGTTTGCTTGTATTGCTGCCGGTATCGCGTCCTTGTGGGGGCCGGCACATGGCGGGGCCAATGAAGCTTGCTTGCGCATGCTCGAGCAAATCGGCCATGTCGATAATATTCCTGAGTACATTGAACGCGCTAAGGATAAAGATGATCCTTTCCGCTTAATGGGCTTTGGTCACCGGGTTTATAAAAACTATGACCCACGTGCAACGGTCATGCGCGAAGCATGTCATGAAGTGCTTGAAGAGCTACAAATTCAAGACCCGTTATTGGATGTGGCGATGGAGTTAGAACGCATCGCACTCTCCGATCAATACTTCATCGACAAGAAATTGTATCCGAATGTCGATTTCTACTCGGGCATCATCCTCAAAGCCATCGGTATTCCAACATCGATGTTTACCGTTATCTTCGCGATGTCGCGGACGATCGGTTGGATTGCTCATTGGAACGAAATGCATACGGATCCACACAAGCGCATTGGTCGTCCACGCCAGCTTTACTCAGGCTATACCCAGCGTGAATTCACGCCGATGGATAAACGCGATTAACTGCGACACCTTGATGATAGAGCTAACGAAGCCGCCTCGATGGGCGGCTTTTTTTATGCGGGATTGTCGATATCGACAAAGTGCGTGGTAAGCCCATGATGGTCAGCTAACCACTCACCCAACGCTTTAACCCCATAACGTTCTGTTGCATGGTGCCCCGCGGCAACATAATGCACACCCTGCTCGCGCGCTGAAAACGTGGTTCGTTCAGAAATTTCACCCGATAAATACGCATCCATGCCTTGCTCGACGGCTAAGTCGATAAAGTCTTGCGCCCCTCCCGTGCACAGGCCGACGGTCTCTATCCGTGCTGTCCTGCCACCGTCAACGACAAGTGGCGTTCGGTTAAGCACGGTCGCAACTTGTTGCTCGAATTGGCCAAGAGTCATCGGTGTTGATAATTTGCCATAGACAGGAATGGAGACTGGATTATTGGGCTCCAAGCCACCTATGATCTCAATCCCCAATCGTTTGGCTAGCTGGGCGTTGTTGCCTAATGTGGGATGGATATCAAGCGGCAAATGGTAACCGTATAAGTTGATACCGTTTTCAATCAACATCTTAATCCGTTGATACTTCATGCCGCGTATTGATTGCGACTCACCACGCCAAAAGTAGCCATGATGAACCAAGATAGCATCGGCTTGATATTCAATTGCTTTATCAATTAAGTCTTGGCAGGCCGTCACGCCAGTAACAATGGTTTGTACATTATCGCGGCCTTGAACTTGTAATCCGTTTGGGCTGTAGTCTTTAACTTGTTCAGGTTTCAGTTCAGCGTTAAGCAGGGCTTCTAGCTGGAAATTATTCATAGCAATCACATTCACTTGCGAGACAATGGCAACAGTGTAACCTGACAAGCAAAGATAAAAAAAGCGGCTAGCATTGATGCTAACCGCCTTTTTCAACCACACGAAGTTGTGCGTTTAAATCAGACCTTCGCGGGTTACAGATAGCCCCCAGCTTTCTCGGACTCAGCCAGCCATACAGGTTTGGTGCTGTCTTTAAGC
>NZ_MUFH01000361.1:0-2165 GCF_001996115.1 Salinivibrio sp. MA427 | reverse complement strand
TTCCTATCTAACGAGGATATTATGCGTAAAACGTTACTTGCCTTATTTATTCCACTTGCGTTGCCCGCTTATGCCGCCAATATTGTCGATGCGACCAGTATTGATTTGAGCGAAGCACTCGCACCTGAGCAATCTCGCAGTGCCATGGTGAATGGCTCTCCATTAAGTTACCAAGAGCAATCTCGCCTTAACATTGGTGGCCAATCTCTGGTTCGCAAACAACAACTTCATTACGGTATTCCTGTTTATGGTTACTCGGTGGTTGAGAACACATCGGCGCGCAATTTTGCGCCGGATGTAAAAGGCGAGGTCGTCACCGGTATTGAGTCTGATATTGGCAGCACGCTGCCGATGTTGAATCAGCAACAGGCTATTGCCATTGCACAGGGCGAATCTACCCCAAATGCGCGGCAATTTAAGCAACCAGATGCGAACACACAGTTGTTGATTTGGCTTGATGAGCAGCAAACTGCGCGCCTGGTGTATAAAGTCGACTATTTAGCCAGCGATAATGGCCATCCGTCACGCCCGATTAAAATTATCGATGCGAAATCCGGCACTGTTTTAGATAGCTGGGAAGGCATCGCTCACCTAGAAGCGAGTGGCCCAGGAGGGAACCAAAAAAGTGGTCGGTTTAACTTTGGTCCGAACACGCAGCTCGGTGGATTCCAGGTGAATAGTCGCTGCCAAATGGACAGCCCCGACGTGAAAACCATTAATATGAACAACCGTGAATGGGGCGGACAAGTTCATCAATTTAATTGCCCTCAAAATACCTATCGCCAAGTCAACGGCGCCTATGCCCCGATGAATGATGCGCAGTACTTTGGTCAGCAAGTTTTCAACATGTATCAAGATTGGTTAGGTGTTCGCCCTATTCGCCAGCAGCTCACAATGCGTGTTCACTATGGTCAAGGCTACGGTAATGCGTTTTGGGATGGTCGCCAGATGACATTTGGTGACGGAAATCGCAGCATGTACCCGCTTACCACTTGGGATGTGATTGCACACGAAGTCAGTCATGGTTTTACCGAGCAAAACTCTGGCTTAGAGTATCGCGGAATGTCTGGTGGCATGAATGAAGCCTTTTCAGATATCGCTGCCGCAGCGCTAGGCCAGTATGTATTCGGCGACTTTAACTGGAAAATGGGTGAAGATGTGATGAAGCATAGCGAAGCCATGCGTTATTTCATTAACCCCAGTAAAGACGGTCGCTCTATTGGTCACGTTGATCGTTACTATCAAGGCATTGATGTCCACTTAAGCTCGGGGATTTATAACAAAGCCTTTTATCATTTGGCCACCAGCGAACAGTGGAATATCAAAAAGGCCTTCCGCGCATTTGCAACTGCTAACCAACTTTACTGGCGTCCTAACGCGAGCTTCCAACAAGGCGCGAATGGGGTTTGCGAAGCAGCTAAAGATCTTAACTACCCTGCGGGGGCAGTGAGTCAGGCCTTTGCAGAAGTCGGTATCGAGATGCAAAACTGCCAAGGTGGCGGTGGCGCACCGACGCCAGAGCCTGAGCCTGAACCACAACCCGAGCCGCAGCTAAAACCGCTCACCTTAGAGCAGCCCGTGCAAATTCAAGGTACAGCGGGAAGCACACAGCAGTTTGTGGTTCAATCCGCACCACGCGGTACGGTTTGGTTACAAACCTATCGCGGCCAAGGCGATGTCGATTTATATGCCGCTGTCGGTCGCCCGGCAAGCGCGAATGATCATGACTGTCGTTCAACCAATTCGGGCAACGATGAGTATTGTGGCTTTAGCCAAGTTCAAGGCCAAGACATTTATGTCACGGTAACCAGTAATGGTAACTACACCACGAATGTCTTAGCCCGGGTTGATGACCGCGGTGTAGAAAAAAATCGCTGCGCCAATATGCCTAGCTGGAGTCAATACAATTATTACTCGGCCGGCGTACAGGTTCAGTATCAAGGACACTTTTTCCAAGCCTCACAAAACAATTGGGGCATTGATCCTATGTCCAACCAATGGGTTTGGCGCTACCAAGGTCGTTGCCAAGGCTAGTTTCCATGGCGGCTGGCATCATGCCAGCCGCTTCATTTGTCTGTTACTGATCATGCGCCCCATCCCTTGCCAGTGAAGCGATGACGTATTGTGATCCCCGCGCGATTCTCGCCGATAATGGTACCTATCTC
>NZ_MUFH01000360.1:0-2169 GCF_001996115.1 Salinivibrio sp. MA427 | reverse complement strand
CCTCCGAACGCATCATTGCCCAAACCCAGATCCGCCAGTTTTTTCGCCACTGCGACTGCGATACCGGCATTGGCACCACCCACACGGTATTGACGATAGTGGGGGTTGCGAAGTTCGGCGTAAAAAGGATTAAATCCGGTGATACTAAAGCCGAGCGGATCGATTTGCACCTGGCCGATCACACTGGCACCCTGCGCCATCATCGTTTTCACCACGCCCGCATCTTGGCTTGCGGCTGTGCGTGTTTCCGACCAAGCCGGAATGCCTATCCCTGACACACACGCTTCGAGCGATACCGAATGCGACACCGCTATCTTGTGGCGCCGAAATACGCCGCTTGCACTGTCTTGCCGCGGTGGCTCAAATTGGTGCGCGAACATCGCTTGATCGAGCATAGTGACTGGCCTCAAATAAGTGTTATTCCTTACTGATCAGTGTAATACATTCAGGCGATACTGAGTTGAAATTCCTTCTATCTGACGGTTGCCATCTTTAACCGTGAACACTCGCGGTACCGCTGCCTACTCACGGTTCACCGCAGTAAGATCCGATGTTTGACGGCACGATTGTTCAAACGCCCTTAACTTCGGGGTCAGATCAGCACTCACAAAGGTGTCGTCGAATATTTGTACCTTACGTGCTAATTGCCAACTATCGATAGATGCCCCTTGGCCATAAGGAATCGCATACACATGAAAATGCTGCCGCTGCGCGACGTAATCGAGATTAGGTGGCACGCGCAACGGTTGATAACTGCGGTTCAAATAGATGTAAAAATCGCCCACGCAATTTGCCACGATGTATGAGCCTTGTTGACTACGCAGCGCGAGATACGGCTGGGCGATATCAGTATATTGATTGATATGCCATTTTTCTGCCGTCGGGTTGAGTTCAATCATCGGCGCGGCCGGTAAACTCGGTGGCGGTGCTGCGGGCGACTGAGTGGCGGCAACAGTATCAATCGGCTCAGAGGCTGGTGGCTTGGGATTAATGATACGCACACGTTGCGCGGTATCAGGCTGGCTGTCACCGATAAGTGGAGCAATCCACCGTTGCCATTGCCCAAAAGGCACCATTACCAGCGCAATGGCGCACCACGAGGCCAATACCCAACGCCAAGCCAGCCCAGGTTTAGCCGGTTTTAAAGTGACTGGAGTGGCTTTATGCGTCAGCTCCGTTTCTAGCTGTTCCACGCGCGTTAACGCATCTTTAAGCTCACGGTTGCGTTGTGTGGCCTCTTTTTTTTCTTTGTCGTGCTCACGTGTCAGGCGCGCATGTTGTCCGTCTAATGATTGGTGCTGACGCTCAAGTTTTTGGTACTGCTCTCGCCACTGGCGGTTATCAAACTCAAGTTTGGCAATTTTAGCCGTGAGGTGTGCCGGAATTTGTTGGCCGGCCTGACGAGATTTGAGGGTGCGGTTTTCTTGCTGCAACACCGCTAACTCTTTTTGCAGGCGTGCAACCTGGCTGCGTAACGCCGCCTGACTTCCCTCGTTTTGCGTTTGCCCTAAAGCGCTATCGTCGCCCTTCCCTGATTTAACGGCCTGGTATGCTTCACTGACCAGCTGCATCAACCCAGTGCTGCCAACTTTATCCGGATGCACACGGCTAGAAAGTCGCTTATAGCGTTGTTTAACCTGCGCGGCCGTTTCGCCGGCATTCACGCCTAAAAGTTCGTTCCAAGTGGTCATGCTAGGGCTCGTTGAGTCAGTGGTTACCGATTAATGGTAATAATAATATCGGCCAATGTCTTATAACATTGAGCCACCTCGTTTAAAAATTGGCGTGAATCAGTGCAAGAAACATTTAGGCAACTGACACATATCACGCGGCACCGTTAGCCAGTAGAACCTTCTATAAAGCGATAATTTTTACCTTTTCAGAAGAACAATGCCCTGTTCACTTAATTTTGCATTGCATTCATATTTCTGTGATCTATCATACTTTCCGTCATAACGACGTTCCAATGAAGACAGCAGGAGAGAGATGGCAAATGCCATCCGCCGAAGAAGTAAATCTTTCAGGCACTTAATTGTATGGACTGCTGTTGGAGGAAACTCTGGAGAGACCCGTTAATTCGGGCGCCGAAGGAGCAAGCTTGTTTTCAAGTGAAACTCTCAGGCAAAAGGACAGAGGAGATACCCACCCCAATATGTAGCACTTTTGTTA
>NZ_MUFH01000036.1:0-14304 GCF_001996115.1 Salinivibrio sp. MA427 | reverse complement strand
GTGTGAAGTTGATCACCCAGGCGATGGTGGCGATGATGGTGCACTGGCCGCATTTTGTGAGCGCCACTTAGCTAAATCGCAAGACGGCGACCCCCCGATTGATTATCCGTATCGCTATTTGCCTGCCACCAACACGGGTTTAAAACTCACGGTGCCGGTCAGCGCGCATCCACGTTTAACGGATGCTCAGCAGTGTCATGGCTTTGGCGACTATCATGGTCAGTTTGGCTTTGTGATCATATCGCGTTACCCCATTGAAGACACCGCGATTTGCACTTGGCAACACTTTGCGTGGCATCAGCTGCCTCACCATCAAATTCCGTCTGACTACTACACCGAAGCGGCGAAAAAAAAGCTACGTTTAGCTTCGAAAAACCTGGTCTCTGTGCCGATCAGTATYGGCGATCAGCAGATACGCTTGGTAGCGTGTCACCCCACGCCGCCGGTGTTTGATGGGCCTGAAAAGCGTAATTGGCGGCGCAACAGTGATGAAATTCACCAACTAATTGGCCTTTTGGATAACGCGGATTGGCTGGTGGACGACAAGGGCGTCCACGGCGGACTTTCTTCCGAGATACCTTTTGTGGTGATTGGCGATTTAAATGCGGACCCGAGCTACGGCGATGGGGATAAACAAGCTATTGGTGCCTTGCTTAACCATCCGCGTGTGCACCCTGATGTCGCCACTGGTGCGCAGGTGCCAAAAAGTGAGGCGGCCCAGTCTCACGCGTTTCGCTTTATCGATGGCAAAGGGCGGGCAATCGCTACCCATAACGGCGGGCTGCGCCTCGATTATGTCTTGCCTTCGCGAGAGCTGGCGGTGTTAGTCTCCGGCGTATTTTGGCCTGCCCCTGATAATGCCGACTACCCACTGATTTGTGATAAAAACGGCCAAGAACACGCGCGTGCCCACTCAGATCACCGCCTTGTTTGGGTCGATGTGGCGCTCAATTAGCGAGGCTGCGAGTCCAGCGCTACGCCTTCACGTTGACACGCGACTTCAGCGAGCCGTTTAGCTTGTTCGTCCGGTTTTAAAAAACAGCAAGTTGAGCAATAGCTGTGATCATCGATAGTAAAGATCCGGCAACAGCCGCCGCGCAAACGGAAGCTATGGGTTTGCAGCACGGTTTGGGTGTCGTTCGGATCGTAGACGGTGACATCGTGAAAACCACTGCGCTTGCTATAAAGCGGGGTGCCGCGTTGATGGACGATCGACAGCGCGGCTTCACGCGCGGCCTGCTCACAATCGCGATGCTTCCCTACCATTAAGAAAGCAATACAGATTGAATCCGCGATCACTTTCCATAGTGGCCCCTCACGCATACCACTTTGCTCGGCAATCGCATCGACGATGGGCGAAAAGTGATGCAATAAAGCACCATGCAAAATCGCTCGCCAGTCCTGGTGATCTTGCCGTCTCCATCCCTCAAGGGCGCTGAGATAAAAATGCGGCTTGTGATAAACAAGCTCTTGGCCATTGGGTTTAGTGACGCGGGTAGGTTCGTATTTCACCTTCCAATTATCCAAGTCCAGTGATGGTATCTGCCCGCCTTGTAGCCAGCTTGCCAGCACCGGCAGCAGAAACTCATACGCATAAGCCCCGATAAAAAGGGTACCTTGGGCACGGCTATCCGCATCGCCATAGGTGGCGTTCACTGCAGAAAAACAATGCGCCAGCCCTTGCGCGGTGGTGAGCTGCTTACGGAGCGAAACGCCTTTCATCGCATCAGGCACCATAGATAAGCCCAGGGCTGGCGGAAAAGAGGGCAGTGTCACTGTGGCGGGTAATGGTAATGCATCAACGGTAGGGTTAGCTGCGCTCATCAACACTCCTTTGAGTTGGCGCCTAAAAAGAAGAATTTACCACGTGATATAACCAATTGTAAGAGTGATTCGTATTTGGTTTAAGAGTGTAGCTTGGCGAGAAAAATGTAGCTTGGCGAGAAAAAATGTAGCCTGGCGAGAAAAGATGATCGGTGCAGCGGATCCGACTGCACCGATATAAGGGGTATGCGCCTATCCCGGCTGGACCTGATAGCGTCCAGGCTTGTGGTTCATGGCCAGCACGAGATTGGTGGTAATCGCCGCGGCGACAGATAAGGCTATCAGCCATGGGTCAACGATCATCAGCGACAACACCACAATCGAGCAATCCAACGCCATTTGTACTTTCCCAGCGCGAATACCAAATCGTTGCTGTAAGAACAACGCCAAGGTGTTAAATCCGCCCAAGCTGCATTGATGGCGGAACATCACCAGCATGCCCATGCCAATTAAGCCGCCGCCAAACAGCGCCGCATACACAGGATGAATGCTGTTGATAGTTAATACGGCGCTTAGATGATCCGCACCGAATGAAACGATGCTGACCGCAATCAAGGTACTGATGGTGAAGCGTTTGCCCATTTGGGTGTAGGCGAGCCAATAAAAAGGCAGGTTGATCACGAAGAAAAGCTCACCAAAGCTGAAATCGGTGATCCGTTGTAAAAAGAGTGCTAGCCCAGCGGTACCGCCGGTCAGTAACCCCACTTGATTGAAAAAGAAGATGCCGAGTGACACCAAACTACTGCCAATCAGTAGCGCTAATGCGTTTTCACGCTTGGAATGATTTCTATCCATATTTGCGTTCTATCCCTATTAAAACGACCGCTACACCATACGCCGTTGTTCGGATAGGTCGAGTCAAACGCTCGTTTGATAACAAGTGAATAACAACTCAATGCGTACATTATCATTTACGTTGTGGCTTTGATCACGATAAAAGTCGGTGTCTACAGACCAAAGTCTAATCCACATTGTCTACAATTTTGTTCTATTCTGGCTTTATTGAAGTTTTTAGGCGGTGTTTATGTCTTTATTGTCGACAAATGATCAATTTCTCGATCAGAGCGTGCAAGCGGCGCAGCTTGAGTCACGAGAGCCCACCAAGTCAGCCAGTCTGACCGAGCAACTTATCGAGGCGATTGTCACCGGCACTTATCCAGCGGGCACCAAGGTATCGGAAGCGGGGTTGGCTGCTGCATTTGGCGTCAGCCGAGGGCCACTGCGTGAAGCCATGATGCGGGTCGAAGCCCTGGGATTGGTAGAGCGTGTGCCACATGTGGGGGCAAGGGTAGTGACTCTCACGCATCGTCAACTGGCTGAGATTTATGCGGTGCGAGAAGCGTTAGAAGGTATGGCCGCAAGACTGGCTTGCGCGCACATCACTGATGAGGAAATTGAGCAGTTAAGTGCAGTGCTCGACACCCACCATGCCTATATCGAACGGGTGGAGGGGGCGGCCTACTTTCACCAACAAGGCGATTTTGATTTTCATTATTGCATCATCAAAGCCAGTCATAACCAGAAACTGATCAACCTGTTATGTGGTGAGTTATACCACTTGCTGCGTATGTACCGCTTTCAATCGCCCCGGGCGCATTCTCGCCCCCAGCAAGCGCTGCAAGAGCACATGCAAATTTTGGCGGCAATTCGCGAGCGCGATGCCGAGCTGGCGGAAATGCTGATGCGTCGTCACATTCAGCGCAGCCGCCAACTGATTGAACAGCGAATAGCAGATTGAATAGCAAATAGCAGATTGAATAGTCACTGACGAATTAAAAATAGTGCGGCGGTGATCCCCGCTAAGCCACGAATTTACAAGGAGAATACTATGAGTGCAGGTGCGCGTTTTCGCCAAGCGGTGAGCAGCAATATTCCGCTGCAAGTCGTCGGCACAATTAACCCCTATTGCGCCATGATGGCAGAGCGGGTGGGGCATCAAGCCATTTATCTATCCGGAGGCGGGATTGCTAACGCCTCTTACGGCTTACCGGATTTGGGGATCACGACTCTCAACGATGTGTTGGAAGATGTTCGCCGGATCACCGCAGCGACCGACGTGCCCTTGCTGGTGGATATTGATACCGGTTTTGGCGGCGCGCTCAATATTGCTCGCACTATTCGTGAAATGGAGCGCGCCGGCGCGGGTGCGGTGCATATGGAAGATCAAGTGGCGCAAAAGCGCTGCGGTCATCGTCCCAACAAAGAAATTGTCAGCCAAGCTGAAATGGTCGATCGCATTAAAGCGGCGGTGGACGCGCGCACCGATCCTGAGTTTGTGATCATGGCGCGCACCGATGCGTTGGCGGTGGAAGGCATGGACAGTGCCGTCGCCCGCGCCAGAGCGTACGTAGAAGCGGGTGCGGACATGATTTTCCCCGAAGCCATGCAAACGCTCGAGCAGTACCAAGCCTTTGTCGAGCAAGTAAAGGTGCCGGTGCTGGCGAATATCACCGAGTTTGGTCAAACCCCACTGTTTACCAGTCAAGAACTAGCGAGCGTGGGGGTCAGCATGGTGTTGTATCCGCTCTCTGCATTTCGCGCCATGAATCAAGCCGCCCTCAATGTGTATCAACACCTGCTGGAGGATGGCCACCAGAAAAACGTGGTCGACGCCATGCAAACCCGTGATGCGCTCTATGACTTCTTGGGGTATCACGCCTACGAACAGCAATTGGATCGCCTATTTGGCAAAGAGYGATCACAGACGCACACCAACGGTGTGAAAACGTCGGTTACACCACTGGAATTATCATCACGTTCACGGATTCATGCAGCGGTTGAATCTGATGGCATCAAAGGAAAGGAGCCAATCATGACAAATGTCGCCGTCGCACCTAACGAGAAACCAACCTCTGGCGCAGGCCTGCGTGGCCAAAGTGCCGGCACCACCGCCTTGTGTACGGTCGGGCAAACCGGCACTGGATTAACCTACCGGGGTTATGACATTACCGATTTAGCCAATCACGCCCAATTTGAGGAGGTGGCGTACCTGCTACTCAAGGGTCAACTTCCCAATCGCCAAGCACTGGCCGACTACACCGAAACCTTGGTTGGCAAGCGGGGATTACCTGACGCCTTAAAAGCGGTGCTGGAACGGATCCCGGCCAATGCGCACCCCATGGATGTGATGCGTACTGGCTGCTCGATGCTGGGTAATTTGGATCAAGAAACCGACTTTAGTGAGCAAACGGATAAAACCGATACGCTGTTGGCGATGTTACCGGCCATTATCTGCTATTGGTACCGCTACTCGCATGATGGCGTGCGGGTCGATACCTATCAGCCAGAGGTGAAAAGCATTGGCGGTTACTTCCTGAAAATGCTGACTGATGAAACGCCGTCGCCACTGCATGAATCTGTGATGCATTGCTCGCTGGTGCTGTATGCCGAGCATGAGTTCAATGCTTCGACCTTTACCGCCCGTGTGTGCGCGTCCACTTTGTCCGATTTGCACTCTTGCATTACCGCGGCCATCGGCAGTTTGCGCGGTCCATTGCATGGCGGTGCCAATGAAGCGGCAATGGCGATGCTGGAACAGTGGCGGTCGCCTGACGAAGCCGAAGCCGGATTAATGCAAATGCTCGCCAATAAAGACAAGGTGATGGGCTTTGGCCATGCAATTTACCGTGAATCAGACCCCCGCAATGCGCTTATCAAGCATTGGTCGAAACAGCTGGCGGAAAACGCACCAGACGCTTGGCTTTATGACGTGTCTGAGCGGGTTGAGCAAGTGATGAAACGCGAAAAAGGCTTGTTCCCCAATGCCGATTTTTATCACGCATCGGCCTATCACTTTATGGGAATCCCAACCAAATTGTTTACCCCGATTTTTGTGATGAGCCGAGTAACGGGCTGGGCGGCGCATGTGTTTGAGCAGCGCGCCAATAACCGCATTATTCGTCCAAGTGCCGATTACGACGGCCCTGAACACCAAGATTGGCTACCCATCGAGCAGCGCCCCTAATCGGCGCGCATTCACCCGATTGAAATTACAGAAGGAATTGACCATGAGCAACAACGTAGAACTGAACCAGCGCCCCGACCCCGATGCCTTATTGGTGCAAATTGCTGACTATGTCGATAGCACGCCGATTGCTTCGGCAGAAGCCTATAACACTGCCCGTAACTGTTTGATGGATACCCTTGGCTGTGGCTTGCTGGCGCTACGTTTCCCTGAATGCACCAAACACCTGGGTCCACTAGTACCGGGCACTACAGTGCAACATGGTGCGCGTGTGCCGGGCACCTCTCATGAGCTTGATCCGATCACTGCCGCGTTTAACATCGGTTGTATTATTCGCTGGCTCGATTTTAACGATACTTGGCTCGCCGCCGAGTGGGGCCATCCGTCCGATAACCTAGGTGGAATTTTGGCCACTGCCGATTATTTAAGCCGTGTGGCCGTGTCCGAAGGCAAACCGCCGCTTACCATGCGCGATGTGCTGACTGCGATGATCAAAGCGCATGAGATCCAAGGCGTACTTGCACTCGAGAATAGCTTTAACCGTGTCGGGCTCGATCACGTTTTACTGGTGCGCGTGGCGTCGACGGCGGTGGTCACCAAAATGCTGGGCGGTAATCGTGACCAGATCATTGATGCCGTTTCACAAGCGTGGGTAGATGGTTGTGCACTGCGCACCTACCGCCATGCGCCGAACGCCGGTTCACGCAAATCGTGGGCGGCGGGCGATGCCACCTCCCGCGCGGTGCGTCTGGCGATGATCACCATGAAAGGCGAAATGGGAATGCCGTCGGTACTCAGCGCGCCCAAATGGGGCTATTACGATGTGCTGTTTAACGGTAATCCCTTTAGTATCAAACAAGACTTTGCCAGCTACGTGATGGAAAACGTGCTGTTTAAGATTTCCTTCCCTGCTGAGTTTCATGCTCAAACCGCGGTGGAAGCGGCCGTTACCTTGCATGCACAGGTTAAAGACCGGGCTGACGAGATTGAACGTATTGAAATCACCACCCATGAATCGGCCATTCGCATCATTTCTAAAGAAGGGGAGTTGGCCAACCCGGCCGACCGTGACCACTGCCTGCAATACATGGTGGCAGTGCCGCTGCTATACGGCAATCTAGTGGCCGAGCATTACGAAGACGCCTTCCATCACGCCGACCCGCGTATTGATGCACTACGGCAAAAAATGGTGATCAAAGAAGACCCACGCTACAGCGCGGAATACCTTGAAGCCGACAAGCGCTCGATTGCTAATGCGATCCAAATCTTCTTTACCGATGGCAGCAGTACTGAACAAGTCGCGGTGGAATACCCAATTGGTCACCGCCGCCGTCGCGAAGAAGGGATCCCTGTGCTGGAGCAAAAATTCCGCTCTAACTTGGCGACTCGGTTCCCGCAAGCACAGAGCGAAAAAATCGCTGCCTTGTGTAGCGACCAGGCCGCGCTGGAGAAAACCCCAGTGCACACGTTTATGTCTCTGTTTGTGATTAACTAAGCACGTTATTAAACACGTTGCTTGCTAACTCATCGCTCGCTCATGGCGGGCGATAAGGAGCCGCTTATGCAAGAAGCCAGTTATCAACACCATGCGGATTGGGCTAGCCGCGATCCCGAGGGGTTTTGGCAGGCGCAGGCCAAACAGCTTGATTGGTTTACCTTTCCACAAACCATTCTTAGCAAAGATGACAATGGCATTGAGCGCTGGTTTGCCGATGGCACTATGAACACCGCGTATATGGCGCTTGATGCTCATGTCGAGCAAGGTCGAGGCGAACAAACTGCACTTATTTACGACTCCCCGGTCACCGACAAAAAAACCACCTACACCTATGCCGCGCTGCGTGACTACGTGGCGAAAGTTGCGGGCATGCTGGCAGGGCTAGGGGTTGAAAAGGGGGATCGCGTGGTGATTTATATGCCCATGATCCCAGAAGCGACCGTGGCGATGCTCGCTTGCGCACGGCTTGGGGCGATTCACTCGGTAGTCTTTGGTGGCTTTGCCCCGAATGAGCTGGCGGTACGGATTGAAGACGCGGAGCCCAAAGTGGTGCTCACCGCCTCATGCGGCATCGAGGGCGCGAAAACCTTGGCTTATAAGCCGATGGTCGATCAAGCCATCATGGACAGTCGCTACAAACCCGACCATGTGGTGGTCTATCAGCGTGCCATGTGTCGCGCTAATTTAGACAATCCGCGTGATGCTGATTGGGCGGCGCTGTTAGCGGAAGCGACGCCTGCGCCCCCGGTGCCTGTCAATGCTACGGATCCCTTATATATCCTTTATACCTCCGGCACCACGGGTAAACCCAAAGGCGTAGTGCGTGACAATGGCGGCCACGCGGTGGCGATGAAGTACAGCATGAGCGCGATTTACAACGTCAAACCCGGTGAAGTGTTTTGGGCCGCTTCGGATGTCGGCTGGGTAGTGGGGCACTCGTATATTGTCTATGCCCCCTTGCTACACGGCTGCACCACGGTGATGTTTGAAGGCAAACCCGTCGGCACACCGGATGCGGGGGCGTTTTGGCGTGTGTGTGATGAGTATAACGTCAGCATTTTATTCTCGGCGCCTACCGCCTTTCGGGCGATTAAAAAGCAAGATCCAAACGGTGAGCACCTGGCGCGTTATCCGATGACATCGTTACGCACGGTGTTTATGGCCGGCGAGCGGCTTGACCCACCGACATTGGAATGGGTAGAAGAAAAGACCCAGCGACCCGTGGTGGATCACTGGTGGCAAACTGAAACCGGCTGGGCGATTGCCGGCAATCCATTAGGGTTAACCTGTTTTGCGACCAAGCCTGGCTCGGCAACCATGCCAAGCCCGGGGTATCAGGTATGTATCCTCGATGAAATGGGCGATCCTGCGGCGCCAAACCAGCAAGGATATATTGCCGTGAAGCGTCCTCTGCCGCCCAGCTGCCTGCCCACGGTGTGGCGCAACCATGATCGCTTTGAAGCCGGCTATCTCAGCCAGTTCCCCGGGTACTATGTCTCTGGTGATGGGGGCTACATGGACGAAGATGGCTATGTGTTTGTGATGGGACGGATAGATGATGTGATTAACGTCGCGGGCCACCGCTTATCGACCGGAGAAATGGAAGAAGTACTGGGAAGCCATGAAGCGGTCGCCGAATGTGCGGTGGTGGGCATGCACGATGAGCTCAAAGGCCAATTGCCGCTCGGCTTGGTGGTACTGAAAGATGGTTTTGTCTCTGTAAGTGGCGAGATAGAACAGGAGTTAGTTCAGCGTGTGCGGGATCAAATTGGCGCGATCGCTTGCTTTAAACAAGCAGTTATCGTCGATAAGTTACCCAAAACACGCTCAGGTAAAATCTTGCGCCGTATTATTCGCCAAATGGCGGATGGCGAGTCGTATCAAGTCCCCTCGACCATTGATGACCCTAGCAGTTTGGAGGCGATTGCCTCGGCGTTGTCATCGTAAGCTTTGTTATTCAAGCTTTATTATTTAGGCCTTGTTATTCAGGGCTTGCTATTTAGAGCTTGTCATTTTGGAGCTTGTCATTCTGAGCGTGACAATAGGTGCGACAACGCGTGGTATCACAGCAATACCACGCGTTAAGATAAGAGCGCGCTTATTGAGTGATGCGCGGGCTTATTGAATCAAACACGCAAACCCTTTGAGGTAGAAACCTTCTGGATAAGCACTGTGAGTGGGGTGATCCGCGGCTTGTGCAAAGCGTTCGATAAACTGCACGTTTTTACCCGCATCTAATGCCGCATCCGCCAAGATCTTTTGGAATAACCCTGAGTCCATTAGCCCTGAACATGAATAACTGAGCAGCACACCGCCTGGGTTTAGCAGCTGCATGGCGAGCATATTGATATCTTTATAACCGCGGCATGCGCCGTTCAGTTGTGATTTCGATTCGGCAAACTTGGGCGGGTCCATCACAATGACGTCAAACCGTTCGCCTTGCTCACGATAAGTGCGCAGCAGCTTGAAAACATCGGCATTCACAAACTCAGCACGGGTGAGATCAAAGCCGTTACGTTCGGCATTGGCCTTGGCTCTATCGAGCGCAGGCTGTGACACATCCACATTGATGACCTGTTTGGCATTGCCTTTTTGCGCATACAAGCCAAAGCCGCCAGTGTAACAAAAGCAGTTTAAAACACGTTTGCCATCCATATATTTCACCGCTTGCTCGCGGCTATCACGCTGGTCGAGATAAAAACCGGTTTTATGGCCCTTGGTAATGTCGACCTCAATCGCTACCCCATTTTCTTCGATAATGACAGTGGCCGGTGGCTCGTCACCGTGTAATACGCCGATACGTGGTTTCAAACCCTCCTTTTTGCGAATCGCAACATCCGAGCGCTCGTAAATATGGCAGTCAGGAAATTCGCTACGCAGTGCGGTGACCAGGTTATCGCGTTGGGCATCCGCGCCGGCGCTCAGCAATTGGCACACTAGGTAGTTATCGTATTTATCCACGGTAATGCCGGGCACACCGTCTGACTCGGCGGCCAATAGACGGTAACCGGTTAAGCCATCACGCTCGGCGAGCATGGTACGTAGCGATTTTGCCGCACGAATACGGGCGAGGAAAAAGTCACTGTCGATGACGGTTTTCTCAAAGCACCACATGCGTACCCGAATTTGTGATTGCGGCGAGAATGCCCCTAGGCCTAAAAATTCGCCTTGATGATCACAAACAGTGACAGTGTCACCTAATCCGGGCTTGCCTTCAACGCGGGTGATTCCTCGCGAGAAAGTCCAAGGATGGCGGCGTTTGATTGATTTATCGCGGCCTTTGGCGAGATACACAGTGGCAGTCATGATGGTTCCTCACATTGGGTGGTGCAAAACACGTCAAAATGCTGAGTGAAGCACCTGCATCATGACGTGACTTGCGGATAAAGCAAAAAGGGCGGGTATTGTCGAGCAAGGCTGACGGCATTGCAATAAAAACGCGCCCAGAGTAGGGCGCGCGATAAGGGGAATGATGGAATCAAACCATGGCGTTAGGTGCGAAGCCCTGCCACTAAGGTTTTAAGCTGGTGGGCTTGTGCGCCAAGTTCGCTCACTTCGGTAGCGGAATCACGCAGCATTTGGGCAACCTGGGTAGACTGGCTGCGTACTTGCTCCACATCTTGCGAAATCGTACCCGCAACATTACCTTGCTGCTCAGCAGCGGCGGCAATTTCGGTGCTGCGATCGGCAATGGTGCCACTGCGCTCAGCGATTTGGCTGATCTCCGTATCAATCTCTTGCACCGCCGCTTCACTGGCTGACGCATTTTCAACCGTGCCTTCCATCACCCGGCGTAGCTCGGCGGTGTGCGTTTGCAGTGACTCAATCATCGATTGAATATCAACCGTCGATTCCTGGGTGCGGCTAGCCAGTGTGCGCACTTCGTCTGCGACCACGGCAAAGCCACGACCTTGTTCGCCGGCACGCGCGGCTTCAATCGCGGCGTTGAGCGCCAGTAGGTTAGTTTGTTCACTAATACCGTTAATGGTGGTTACCACGGTACCGATTTGCTCGGCGTTTTTGCTCAGCTCGCTGACTTTATCTGCCGCTTGAGCTATCTCGCTGGCAAGACCATTAATCGCGGTCATGGTTTGCTGAACTTGCTGACGCCCCAGATTTGCAGCTTCTGTGGCTTCTTGTGTTTGGGTTGATGTCTCGGTGGCATGCGTTGCGACCTCGCGAATTGAGCTCGCCATTTCTTCGGTCGCGCTGGCCAGCGAATCAAGGTACTGACGCTGGCTCTCGCCCACAGCTTCGCTTTCATTGCTGCGCTGCTGCAAACTTGCGGACAGGCCGTCCATCATCTCTGCGCTTTCCTGGATCGCTTTTACCAAACTCTGTTCACGCTCGAGCACTTGATCGATGGTGACTGCGATCTGGCTAAACTCATCACGGACCGGAATAAAGTTCATCCGGTAACTTAGCTCACCATCTGCTAGCTTTAATAGAGCTTGGTTCATGGTGTACATGGCGCCGCCGATAAAGGTCATGATGTAGTAAATCAGCACCGCAATGACTAAGACCATGCCAAGCAGCAGGCTCCAATCGGTGGCGCTCATATGGCTAAATAGCGAGCCGTCGAGCTGATAGATAAGCTCATTGCCATTGAACGTAAAACCGGTTTGCTGGCTATTGAGCAGGGTTTGCACCTCGCCTTTCGGGAGGTCGTATTTTTCAACCATGGCTTGAATGGCTTGGCCTTCCGCTTCCATCTTGTGTGCCACACGGGTATCCGAGGCTGCATCTAAGGTAAGCGCAATCACAACCATTGCGAGTAAGGGGAGGAAAAAGATAAGGTAAAATTTCTCTTGGAGCCGAAGGTGGATGAAATATTTATCAATCCATCGAAACGCAACTTCTTTCATGACGTAATCCTGTCAAACGACTTGTCTCATGTAGCGTTATACAGGTGTCGTTTTGCAATGGGAATACAGTAGAGGTGACCGATGTCTCAAAAATGTATTAGGGCCTATGTCACAGGTCACGTTCAGGGGGTTGGCTTTCGTTATCAGACCGCCCATGAAGCGATAAAGCTCTCATTGACCGGGTATGCGAAGAACTTACCGGATGGGCGTGTTGAGGTACTGGCATGTGGCCGCAATGAATCGGTGGATGCCCTCATGGCGTGGTTAGATAAAGGGCCGCCTACCGCGGGTGTTGATCAGGTCGATAAAGAAGACGTGGAGTGGCGCGCCGTAGATGGCTTCGCAATACTATAGCGACTCGATAGGACCATGTCGCCTAGGTAACAAGTCGTGTTTAGCTAAAAAACAGCGCCTAGGTAACAAATAGCAATTAGCTAAAACATGTAAGCGCCGCGGTGGGCAGTGCGGCGCTTACAGACTGACCATCGGTACTAAAGACATTTAGCCGGCTTAGGTAAACCTGCCAGTTTTGTTGCCTGTTTAGCGGGACCTTTCGGGAACAGCTTGAACAAATACTTGCTGTTGCCTTTTTCTGGGCCGTATTCTTTTTCCATCGATTTAACCAACAAACGCACCGCCGGTGAGGTGTTGTATTCTTGGTAAAAGTGGCGGACAAAGTGAATCACTTCCCAATGGGCCTCGGTAAGGGCAATGCCTTCTTGCTCTGCAAGCATGGGGACTAATGCTTCGTGCCAGTCGTCCACGTTTTTTAAATACCCCTGCGCATCCGTAGCAATGGTTTCACCTTCATACACCAGCATAGTCTTACCTTTGTTCGTCATCTGATCGGACGTTATCGCTGTTATTAAAGCTGCAAAGCATAGCGAGCAGGGAGGGCGAGTGCAACTGGCGTTCAACCGCGACCCCGTGCTGCGCGCCGCACTGAGTGGGTGCGCCATTTAACGACAAAAAAGCCGGCGCGTGCCGGCTCTTTGTGTTTGTTACTGACGAGTCCCTAGGGTTTAGTCGTCGTTCATAAAGCCAAGAATGCTCAGCATATGAACGAAGATGTTGAAGATGTTCAAGTACAGCGACACTGTGGCGCGGATGTAGTTGGTCTCGCCGCCATTAATGATGTTGCTGGTGTCATACAGAATAAAGGCTGAGAAAATCAGTACCGCGATGGTGCTAATTGCCAGGCTCAACGCTGGGATCTGCAAGAAAATATTCGCGACCATTGCCACTAATAGGGCAATCACACCGGCAACCAAGAAACCACCCATGAAAGAGAAGTCTTTCTTAGAGGTAATGGCATACGCCGATAGGCCTAGGAACACCATCCCTGTGGTGGCGAGCGCCTGCATCACAATCCCTGGGCCACTAGATAGGCTCAAGTAGTAGGTCAAGGTTGGACCGAGTGAGGCACCCAGCAAGCCGGTGAAGACGAAAGTCCACACAATACCGGCGGAGGAGTTCATGGTGCGTGGTAGCACAAAGAACACGATCGCCAACGCACCTAGGGTCATACCTAGCGACATCATTGGGCCGATGCCGACAGCGATAGCGATAAAGGCCGCGATAGCACTGGTGATCAGTGTCATCGATAGCAGTGCATACGTGTTACGTAGCACCTTGTTTGTAGATAACGCACTCTGCTGTGACTGGCTGTGCGAAACGATACGATCGTTCATAACGTTCTCCCGGTTGGGTTAACAATCCATTTTTATATACGACAGTTATGCGGGCAGTCGTTCACTTTTTCAAGCTGCCCACGTCCTTAATCTAAACCACGACTGGCTTTTATAAGGTTAATAATACCTTATCCGCGCCTAACACCGATGGTGAAGTTGTAAAGGGATGTTAACCCAGCCCTTAAAGCGCGAACAAGGTAAAGTTTGTTACATCAACCACTTCCACCAGACGAACACGGCCAAGAAACCAAATAAATAGACCAGCCCGGTGATTGCCAATGCGCGCATCGCCTTGCTCATGGTCACTTCGGGTGGTAAACGGTGCTTGGTCACCAAAATATAGTTCAACAGAGCGAAAAAGGGCGTGGTGACAAATGCAGCAATCATGGCGAAATCAAGCATGGTCAGCAGTGCGCCGGTCCAAAACGCCACAATCGCCAGTGCCAACACCGAGATCAGCAT
>NZ_MUFH01000359.1:0-2191 GCF_001996115.1 Salinivibrio sp. MA427 | reverse complement strand
CTTTAAAAGATGCTTGGCATGCTACTGCTCACCACCCTAGAAATCAATTCACTCGCCCACAAAGCCTGTTCTCAGCGTCGATTCTCTTAAGGAATTGACCTACCGCAACCAAACGATAAAAGCGGTGCTTAAAGATGCATTCAGGGTTAGTTTCTCGGGCCGTTTCTGGTATCTTGCCAGCATTGTTGGCCGATAACGTTTATTTATGTCTTTTTCTCTGCCACGTTTTCCCACCGTGCCACTCACGTTGCGTGAGTATTGGGCCAATCACCGGATTAATGACAGCCTTCGTGTGCTGATTGCGCTGATGGGCGTTGCCTTGTATGCCAGTTATGCTGGACGTACCGATATTGTCACCCCGCTCGTCCTTGGCGTCATCGCCTCGGCACTGGCAGAAGTGGACGATCATTTTTGGGGCCGAGTACGCGCACTTGGTGTCACCTTGGTCTGTTTTACTGTGGCGGCGTTTTCCGTCGAGCTCTTATATGACACGCCATGGTTATTTGCTATCGGCCTCACCGTGTCGAGTTTTGGTTTTATCATGTTAGGGGCCATTGGTGAACGCTACGGCACCATTGCGTTTGCGTCGTTACTGTTGGCGGTCTATACCATGCTAGGCATGGAGCAAGGCAGTGACATGTGGTTACAACCGATGATGTTGCTATCAGGGGCAGTCTGGTATGGCCTTTTGTCGCTGATATGGATTGTCATCTGGCCTCATCGTCCGGTACAGCATCGGCTCGCGGCGGTATTTCGCCAAACCGCGACCTATATGGAAACCAAATCGAACCTATTTCACCCTGTGACAGAATTGGTCCCCCAGCCGACCCGCATCGCCGCCGCGAACCGAAATGCCCAAGTCGTCGCCGCACTAAACCAAGCCAAGGCATCTTTGCTGGCCCGTGCACGACGGGGGCGATTGACTAAACGGCATCAAGCGTTGCTGCAAACCTATTTTATTGCCCAAGATATCCATGAACGTGTCAGCTCTTCGCACTATCGTTATCAAGATCTTGCCGCGCAGTTTTTCCATTCTGATATCTTGTTTCGCTTTGAGGCCTTGCTCAATGCCCAGGCCAGCGCCTGTCGCGATGTTGCACAAGCGTTATCGATCGGGGCGCGCTACCAGCACCCAAAAGCGGGTCAGCAAGCGTTACTGGCCATCCAGCAATCGATGCAATATTTATTGGCTGAACAAACCCAAGATGCCTCGCGCATGGCCTTACTTCATCAGCTCGATTTTCTCTATAAAAACCTAGAGACCGTTGAGGAGCAGTTGGCGAGCCTTAGTAATTTAGCTGCCAATGATGGCACACAAGAAAGTGAACTGGCCGACCCTGATGCGCGCTCTCTGGGCGAAATGGTGTATCGGATCCGTCGTCAGATGACACTCAAATCGCTACGTTTTCGCCATGCGGTGCGACTCTCTTTGTCACTACTCGCCGGCTACGGGGTGATTCAAGGGCTATCGCTTGAACATGGGTTTTGGATCTTAATGACGATTCAATTCGTTTGTCAGACGAACTACTCGGCGACGCGAAACAAACTCAAAGAACGGATCCTAGGGACCGTAGGTGGGTTGCTATTAGGTGTGCCCGCTTTGTATTTGTTCCCCGATCCGAGCAGCCAGTTAGCGTTAATGGTGATCACGGGGGTACTCTTTTTCGCTTTTCGTACCGTGCAGTATACGCTCGCGACCCTGTTTATCACCCTGCTGGTACTCATGTGCTTTAGCCAATTTGGTCAGGGCTTTGCGGTTATCTTGCCACGGCTGGGAGATACCGTGATCGGCTGCCTGATTGCTGTCGCCGCCGTTCGTTACGTGCTCCCCGATTGGCAAGCGCACCGATTGCGTGGGATCATGACCGAGGCGTTACAAGCAAATCGTGATTACCTTGCCCATGTGATCGCACAATATCGTGTCGGTAAACGCGATAATCTCGCCTACCGAATCGCACGTCGCCATGCACACAATGCCGATGCCGAGCTCACCACCGCCATCAGTAACATGTTGGTCGAGCCAGGACGCTATCGCACCAACATTGAAGAGACGTTCCGGTTTTTGTGTTTGAACAATGCGATGTTGAGCTATATTTCTGCGCTTGGCGCTCACCGCCGTCGCATGGACGATGAGGTTAATCATCAGAAAGTGGCGCAACTGCATCGTGACATTCACCAATCACTCAATGCG
>NZ_MUFH01000358.1:0-2197 GCF_001996115.1 Salinivibrio sp. MA427 | reverse complement strand
GTTAGGAAGTAATAATGTCTTTTGAAAAAATATCAGTAGTTGGTTTAGGTTATATTGGTCTACCCACTGCAGCAATGTTTGCCTCACACAAAAAGTATGTTGTTGGTGTTGATGTTAATCAACATGCGGTAGATACGATAAATCAAGGTGAGATCCATATTATAGAGCCTGAGCTTGATCATATCGTTAGCGCTGCTGTCGCTGAAGGCTATTTAAAAGCAACGTTAAAGCCCGAGCCAGCAGATGCATTCTTGATAGCTGTCCCTACTCCTTTTTTACCACGCAAAAAAGATGAAATACCAACACCAGATTTATCTTTTATCGAGGCAGCCAGCAAAGCGATTGCACCAGTTCTAAAAAAAGGTGACCTCATTATACTAGAATCAACGTCTCCAGTTGGCGCAACAGAGCAGGTAGCTGATTGGCTAGCTGTCGCTCGCAACGATCTGACTTTTCCACAAACTCATGGGAACAAAGCAGATGTTAATATTGCTCATTGCCCAGAGCGTGTATTACCTGGTCATGTTGTTCGTGAGCTAGTAGAAAATGATCGAGTTATCGGTGGTATGTCTTCTCGCTGCTCTGAACGCTCAGTGGAGTTATATCGTACCTTTGTAAAAGGTGAGTGTGTAGTAACTAATGCGCGCACGGCAGAAATGGCGAAACTAACAGAAAATAGTTCTCGTGATGTCCAAATTGCATTTGCGAACGAACTCTCAATCATTTGTGACAAGTTAGACATTAATGTATGGGAACTTATCGCATTAGCAAATCGCCATCCTCGTGTAAACATTCTGCAACCAGGTCCAGGTGTTGGTGGACACTGCATCGCAGTTGATCCTTGGTTTATTGTTTCTAATACACCGGAGCAATCAAAACTTATTCATGTTGCACGTGATGTTAACGATAGTAAACCAAGCTGGGTAGTTGAGAAGGTAAAGCTTGCGATTGCTGATTATTTGCAAGCGAATCCAGATAAAAGAGTATGTGAAGTAACCGTTGCTTGCTACGGTTTGTCATTTAAACCAGATATTGATGATTTGCGTGAAAGTCCTGCAATGCAAATAGTTAAAAAAATTGTTTCCTTACATTCGGGTAACGTGATTGCTGTTGAGCCTAACATTCATGAACTACCAAGTTCGTTGGAGCAAGCTCAATTAGAGAGTTTTGAAATTGCGAAGAAGACTGCCGATATTCATGTGTTGCTTGTTGATCATAAAGAATTCAAAGAAAGAAAAATAAGTTCTGATTTTATAATTGACACTAAAGGTATTTGGCGATGAAAATACTCGTCACAGGCGGCGCAGGCTTTATTGGTTCTGCGGTCATTCGCCATATTATTCAAAATACCAACGATAGTGTGGTGAATCTTGATAAGCTGACCTACGCTGGTAACCTTGAATCGTTAGCGTCAGTTTCCGAAAGCGATCGCTACGCGTTTGAGCAAGTGGATATTTGCAACCGAGTAGAGCTTGATCGTGTTTTTGCCGAGCATCAACCCGATGCGGTGATGCATCTAGCGGCTGAATCGCACGTTGACCGCTCAATTGATGGTCCCGCGGCCTTTGTCGAAACCAATGTTGTGGGAACCTATACGCTATTAGAAGCGACTCGAGAGTATTGGAGCCAGCTTAATGACTGTGCTAAACAAGCGTTTCGTTTTCATCATATCTCCACCGATGAAGTATATGGTGATCTCCCACATCCTGATGATGTTAAACAGGGGGCGGAATCTGCGAATGAACCGCTGCCAATGTTTTTAGAAACCACGCCTTATGCACCTTCAAGCCCTTATTCAGCGTCTAAAGCCTCAAGTGATCATTTGGTTCGTGCTTGGATGCGTACTTACGGACTACCAACCATAGTCACCAATTGTTCCAATAACTATGGTCCCTATCATTTCCCTGAAAAGCTGATCCCGCTTGTTATTCTGAATGCCTTAGCAGGTAAAGCCTTACCTATCTATGGTAAAGGCGACCAAATTCGTGATTGGCTGTATGTCGAAGACCATGCTCGAGCGCTCTATAAAGTCGTCACGGAAGGCGAAGTTGGTGAAACCTACAACATAGGTGGCTACAATGAAAAGAAAAATGTTGAGGTAGTCGAAGCGATTTGTGCAATTTTAGACACATTAGTCCCGAAAACGACTTCCTATGCCGAGCAAATCACTTACGTGCAAGACCGTCCTGGACATGAT
>NZ_MUFH01000357.1:0-2899 GCF_001996115.1 Salinivibrio sp. MA427 | reverse complement strand
TTATTCAAGCACGGCTCGAAGCGCTGCGTGAGGAGCTAAAAGCACTCAACATCCCATTAGTGGTTGAACGGTCGAATGATTTTACTGAGGCGGCGCGTACAGTGGCAGAGTATGCCACACAAACAGATGCACAAGCGGTATTCGCCAATCATGAGTACGAGCTCAATGAAGTCAAACGAGATGAACGCGTGCAGGCTGATTTAGCCGCCCGAGGGATTGCTTGGCATACCTATGCCGATCGCAATTTATTTGCCCCTGGAACGATAAAGTCAGGCAAGGGAGAAGCATACAAAGTGTTTACCCCGTTTAAAAAAGCGTGCTTGCGCGCGCTTGATAACTTGGACTTATCGCCCCGTAGAGCGCCGTCTGTGCGAGAAGAAACATCTGTGGTGAGAGACATCTTTTCTCAACTCGCCCCAATTGAGTTTGTCTACCCAACCGTAGATGTCTCTGCGTGGGCGAGTGACGAAAAAGGGATCCTTGATTGTTTGCGCGAATACTGTCGCGAGCGAGCGGCAGATTACAAAAAGCACCGTGACTTTCCTGCGATGGATGGCACCAGTCAGCTTTCCCCTTATCTCGCCATCGGCGCCGTGTCACCACGACAATGCTTAGCCCGACTTCAGGCGGAAAACGGCGATTGGCGTGAGCCCGATACCGGCGCTGCTACCAGGTTGTCTGAGCTTATTTGGCGAGATTTNGCGCAGAACCCTGCAATTAGCAAGCGGCAGTGTTTTTTAAGCTGGGGAGAGTCGGTGGTCTGGGAAAACGACTCAACCTTGTTTGAGGCGTGGAAAAACGGAAAAACGGGTTATCCGATTGTCGATGCCGCCATGCAGCAACTGAATCAAACCGGCTGGATGCACAACCGCTTACGAATGATCGTGGCGAGCTTTTTAACCAAAGATTTGCTGATCGACTGGCGCTGGGGCGAAGACTATTTTATGTCCAAACTGATTGATGGCGACTTTGCATCAAACAATGGCGGTTGGCAGTGGTCGGCATCTGTCGGCACCGATGCGCAGCCTTACTTCCGGATTTTTAACCCAACAACACAAGGAGAGCGGTTTGATAGTGATGGCCGTTTTATCCGCCGCTGGATTCCGGCTTTAAAATCGGTGCCTGGCAAGCATGTTCATCAACCCTGGCAATGGGCAGAAAAGTATGCTCAATCAATAGATTATCCACGACCTGTGGTTGATCACGCGAAACAAAGAAAGAAAGCGTTAGCCTTATTTGAAGCGGCTAAAAACCAGCATCAGGAGTCGTTTTAATGGCACATAATGATACACAAGCCGGAGTGAAGCAGTTTGTGTCTATTTATAAGGCATTAAACAAACGTAACTTAACGTCATTAGAAACTCTTTATCATCCAGAGATCGTGTTTCGTGACCCGGCACATGAGATTGTCGGACTGGCAGCCTTCATTCAGTATTTTACTGTGCTTTATGAGAATGTTACTGACTGTCAATTTGTTATTCATCACACCACGGTCGAAGACGATGACGCATTTGTCACCTGGACCATGACACTCTCGCATCCAAAGTTAGAAAAAGGCAAAGCGCGTCAGGTTCAAGGTTGCTCTCACTTGCGCTTTAGCGAGGGCAAAATTATCCGTCATCGTGACTACTTTGACATGGGCGAAATGCTGTATGAAGCATTGCCTTTACTCGGGCGCTTACTGAAACAGATTAAAACGAGGTTAGGACAATGAAACACGTAGTGATCACAGGCGCGACCTCTGGCATTGGCGAACAGTTGGCTCGAGATTATGCGCGACAAGGCTGGCAAGTCACCGCGTGTGGGCGCAATCAAGACAAACTGTTTGCAATGGCAAATGATCATGCCTCACTCACCCCCTTGGCGTTTGACGCGACCGATAGTGAACAAACCCATCAGGCATTGGGCAAACTCAGTATGGCCCCAGATTTGATCATTTTAAACGCGGGAACCTGCGAATATATCGATCAAGGTCGGGTCGATGTGTCGTTGTTTAAGCGCGTGTTTGATATCAATGTCTTTGGTGTGCTCAATTGTATTGAAGCATTACAAGCGGGTTTTAGTGATGCGACCCATCTTGCGATCGTGGGTTCCTCTGCCAGTTACATGCCGCTACCCCGAGCAGAAGCTTATGGCGCCTCCAAAGCGGCGATTAGCTATATCGCCAATACGTTATCCGCCGATCTTGCTCAGCAAGGAGTGACAGTGTCACTTGTTTCTCCTGGTTTCGTGGAAACCCCGCTCACGGACAAAAATGACTTTGCTATGCCAATGCGAGTCAGTGTTAAACAAGCCTCAGCGGCGATCCAGTCTGGATTAGCCAAAGGCAAGACAGAAGTGCATTTCCCACGAAAATTCACGTTTATTCTTAAATTTTTAGCGCTACTGCCTATGTCTTGGCAGATAGCCCTTGCTCGACGTATGACAAGGAACTAAACCATGAAAATTGCCATTATTGGTTCGGGCATTGCCGGGTTAACGTGCGCCCATTACCTTAACAAACAACATGATATTCAGTTATTTGAAGCGAATGACTACCTCGGTGGTCACACGGCGACCGTTGATATTGAGGTCGAAAGTGGTCAATACGCGATTGATACCGGCTTTATCGTCTTTAATGACAGAACTTATCCAAATTATGAGCGCTTGCTCAATGACATCGGGGTTGGACGTCAGCCTTCACAAATGAGTTTTAGTGTGCGCAACGATGCAAACGGCTTAGAATATAACGGCCACAGCTTGTCGTCGTTGTTTGCGCAAAAACGCAATATCGTTAATGTACGTTTTTATCGCTTTCTAGCCGAAATCATGCGCTTTAATCGTCTCGCACGTGACGCGTACGCAGCGAAAGATAGTGCCTCGTCTTCATCATTGAATACCTTAGGGGATTTCCTTAACC
>NZ_MUFH01000356.1:0-2200 GCF_001996115.1 Salinivibrio sp. MA427 | reverse complement strand
GTTCTTACCTGTACTGCTTGCGTTTTCTGCGAGTAAAAAGTTTGGTGCTAACCCCTTTTTGGGGGCCGCGTTAGGCATGTTAATGGTTCACCCAGACTTGCTTAATGGCTGGGGCTTTGGTGGTGCGGCAGTGTCTGGAGATATCCCGGTGTGGGAAATCTTTGGCTTTGAGATCGAAAAAGTCGGTTATCAAGGGTCGGTGCTGCCGGTGCTGGTTGCAACCTATATTCTCGCACAAGTGGAGCAAGGGTTACGTCGCATTATTCCCTCAGTGTTGGATAACTTGCTGACCCCCTTGCTGGCGATTTTTATTACCGGACTGATCACCTTTACCTTGGTAGGCCCGTTTACACGAGAGCTCGGCTTTTTGCTCGGCGATGGTCTGAACTGGGTCTATGAATCCGCAGGGATGATTGGCGGTGCTTTGTTTGGCTTTGTGTATGCACCTTTTGTGATCACCGGGATGCACCACAGCTTTATCGCGATTGAAACTCAATTATTGGCCGATATTGCAGTCACTGGCGGTACCTTTATTTTCCCTATCGCGGCGATGTCGAATGTGGCGCAAGGTGCAGCCTGTTTAGCGTTTGGGCTAAAAACCGTGGACGTCAAAGCGAAAGGGATTGCGATGCCTGCAGGGGTGACAGCACTGCTCGGGATCACTGAGCCTGCGATGTTTGGTATTAACCTTAAATACCGTTATCCGTTTATTGGTGCGCTTGCAGGTGCGACCTGTGCGGGGGCTTTTGTCACCTTCTTTAAAGTGAAAGCACAAGCGTTGGGCGCAGCGGGTCTACCAGGGATCATCTCCATTCGCCCTGACGGTGTGGTGCCTTATATCATTGGTATGGCGATTGCCTTTGTTGTTGCGTTTTCCGTAACTTATGTATTGGGCGCCCGTAAAAAATACGCACAAGCTGCGGCGGCGTAATCGAGTCTTGAACGAGGAGCAAGCGTAATGAGCAAGGTATGGGTTACCGGTGATGCCGTGGTGGATTTGATCCCTGATGGCGAGCATCACTACCTGAAATGTCCAGGTGGTGCCCCGGCTAACGTCGCCGTGGCAGTCAGTCGACTTGGTGGACAAACAGGCTTTATTGGCCGCGTTGGTGGCGATCCGCTTGGTCGTTTTATGCAGACTACCTTAGCAAATGAAGGTGTGGACATTGCGTTTATGCATCGCGACGAGGCGCAACGTACCTCAACTGTATTAGTCGAGCTGGATGATCATGGTGAACGAAGCTTCACCTTTATGGTTAAGCCCAGTGCCGACCAGTTTGTTCAGCCGTACGACTTCCCATTGTTCGAAGAAGGGCAGTGGTTGCATGCTTGCTCCATTGCCCTTGCGAACGAGCCATCACGCTCTGCTACACTCGGCGCGATGCAAGCATGTCGTGAAAATGGTGGCTTTGTCAGCTTTGATCCTAATTTGCGTGATGATCTTTGGCAAAGTGAATCACAGATGTTAGAGATTGTGTGGCAAGCCTTGCCGTTGGCGGATGTGGTTAAGGTGTCTGATGATGAGCTTGTCATACTCACTAAGCACCTACGCACTGAAAATAACTCTGTGAAAGCAGGGTTAGCCGCATTATCTGAGCGCGCACCGAATGTGTCTTTGTGGGTGGTGACACAGGGCAGTGAAGGTGCCCGCGTCGCGTTCAACCATACTGTTTGGCAGGTGCCGACCACACCGGCAAACGTGGTGGATACCACAGGCGCAGGTGATGCGTTTATGGGCGGTTTGCTTGCTGCGCTCGCCCAGTTGCCTGAGTGGCAGACACCAGAAGCAGTCACCAAGGCAGTGCGCCAAGGCAACCGTTGTGGCGCGCTGGCTACAACAGAAAAAGGGGCAATGACTGCATTACCCACAGCGGATCAGCTCAGCGTTGAATAGCGCCATATCCGCGCAATTCACGACGCGCCCTCACTGTTGGGTAGGGCGCGTTCGGGGGCGATAAGCGGCAGGGTAATGGTGAAGCAGCTACCGTGTTCGGGCTCACTTTGTACCTCAATGCGACCACCGAGGATGCCGGTGACGAGGTTGAAGGTGATATGCAAACCAAGCCCCGACCCACCTTGCCCGAGTCGGGTGGTGTAAAAGGGATCAAAAATACGTTTTTGTACTTCGGGCGTCATTCCTGCGCCATCATCGTGTATGCGGATACTCACACTCTCGGTTGTCGCCATGGTGGCTATGACG
>NZ_MUFH01000355.1:0-2204 GCF_001996115.1 Salinivibrio sp. MA427 | reverse complement strand
GATAAGTGGAATGAAGAACACTTTGCGGTAGTATTTGGCTATCTATCCGAAGGCAAAGTACCTGTTATTCGTATTCACTCTGAATGTTTGACTGGCGATGTTTTTGGATCACAACGTTGTGATTGTGGTCCTCAGCTTAATGAGGCGGTAGGTAAAATAAGCCAAGAGGGTGGTGTCTTACTTTATCTTCGTCAAGAAGGGAGAGGTATTGGGCTTTACTCGAAGTTTGATGCTTATCGCCTCCAAGATATGGGACTTGATACATTTGAAGCAAATACTCACCTCAATCTACCTGAAGACGACCGTGATTTTTCCGATGCAGTAAGAATGCTGCAAGCTCTAAATGTTTGTCAGTGTCGAATCATCACAAATAATCCTGAAAAAGTAGCAACACTCGAAGCTTTAGGGATCAACGTGATTGAGGTGATTCCTACAGGCACATTCCTAACAAGATACAATCACAAATATTTAAAATCAAAAGCCGATAAGAAGGATCATTCCATCGCGCTGTAAACATAAGGAAAGTGACTATGAAACATACATCTTCAATCAGCGGGATTGCGAATTATTTGGATAAATTTATCGCAACTGCTGGTTATGACAACCGTGTGATTTTGTGGAATGCGCAAGACAATACACCGATTAATCAAGTGAGTCATGATCACCTAGCTAATCAGTGTAGCTTTAGTGGAGATGGGCAATACCTCGTGAGTTCAAGCAGTGACTATAGTGCTCGCATCTGGCAACTACCTGACTTACGACTGAAGACTGTGCTTTTTGGTCACAGTGATGATGTAGAAATGTCGCAGTTTTCACCAGATAGCCGTTTAGTGGCGACCTGCTCTCGTGATCATACTATACGGATTTTTGAGCTCAACGGCGAGACGCGCCAGATTATGCGTGGGCATCAAGCTGATGTTATTTCTGTAAATTGGTCAGCATGTGGGACATCTTTGATTTCAAGTAGTGATGACGGAACAATTCGTACTTGGGATGTGGGCTCTGGACAACAGCTTGCTTGTACCGATTTAGGTGGCATCGAGACAGATACCATAGCGTTGAGCCGTGATGGAAAGATTTTTGCTGGTGATGATGAAGGCAGACTAACGGTCATTGATGGCGAACAAAAGACACACATAAATGCACATAAAGCAGGTATCAAGCGTGTGGTATGGGACGAATTAAGTCGAAAACTAATCAGTTTGAGTTATGACCGAAGTGCTATTATTTGGCAACTGATGGATGGGCAATTAGTACAACAGTCGCAAACAGACTTACCAAGTATTGTATGGCCTCGTAGCTGCGCATTCTTGGCGTCTGATCGCGTTGCTTTCGTCACTTTTGGTTCAACTTATGCGATATGGAACTATGCAAATGATGAGTGGTTGACTGAGCATATCGAAGACTCAATAAGCTTGAATGCAATATCAAGTATTGAAGGTAGCCTATATGCGATTGGAGATGCAGGTAAACTGTCCAAAAACGGAAATCTAGTTCAAGAGATGGGTAGCTTGTGTAACTTCCTACAACCATTTGGTGAATACCTACTGTCTGGTGGACAAATGGGCAAAGTTTTTGACGCGAAAACAGGTAAACTCATCCACCAGCATCATTCGCCTTTAAACTGCTGTGCTACATTTTTACGTGAAGATGTTGAGTTCGCTGTTATAGGCACCTACACTGGAGAAGGGTTGCTATTTAATCTCGATAAAAGTGGTGCTATTGCTTACTACGGGGTACTGTCAATGCACGACAATGCAATAAAAGGTCTGGCAGCCAATGTAGATACGATCTTTAGCGTATGTGCTACTGGCGCTGCGGCATATCACGACATTCAATATTTTGAGCTTTACAGTTACCTGCCAGAAGCACATGAGAAAATCGCTAATGCTTGCGTTGCATTTGGCAAGCATTACGCGAGTGTAGGACGTGATCTTAAGTTAACGCTTTGGCTTAACGGAGAACCGCAGCGGTATATTAGCCCGCATATCAACTCAATAAAGTGTATGGCCAGCAGTGAAGATGAAAGATATCTCGCTACAGACAGTTATAGTGGTACCGTAGCGGTATTTGATACGGTTGAGCGCAGATGGGCGCCTTTAGTTAAGCCAACAACCAGTGGTATTTCTAGCTTGATTTATTGTAAGGATAATAAATCGTTTGTGGCGAGTTCTTATGATGGACAAGCTTACGTTATCTAATCA
>NZ_MUFH01000354.1:0-3247 GCF_001996115.1 Salinivibrio sp. MA427 | reverse complement strand
CATTGATACACCTTTTTTTCTAAGCTGCCTGTGCGGCAGTGAACTGAACCATTCCTCGGCGTTGCATTCTTCGGCGTTTCTAAGCTGCCTGTGCGGCAGTGAACCAACAGCATGGAACCAGCCAACGGCAAAGCATTTTCTAAGCTGCCTGTGCGGCAGTGAACGCGACCGGCAAGCTGGATAAGATGCTTGATGATTTCTAAGCTGCCTGTGCGGCAGTGAACCAAAAAAGACGTTGGCGCGTTTGCTCGTCAAATTTCTAAGCTGCCTGTGCGGCAGTGAACTTATCAGCCAGCTTTATCAGGACTAGCTTTCTTTTCTAAGCTGCCTGTGCGGCAGTGAACCCGTAAAGACGGCTGTGGCTATGTAGGTGGTCTTTCTAAGCTGCCTGTGCGGCAGTGAACGTAAAAATGTCTTTCAGAAAGCGTCGCTGTGTTTTCTAAGCTGCCTGTGCGGCAGTGAACACAACGCCGCTTTGTCGTCTCTCACCAAGGGTTTTCTAAGCTGCCTGTGCGGCAGTGAACGTTGAGTGCTGGCACTCAGGCCAGCGCTTGCATTTCTAAGCTGCCTGTGCGGCAGTGAACACCAGCTTATAACCGGTGCCTTTTCTCGTTGATTTCTAAGCTGCCTGTGCGGCAGTGAACAAGATGAGTTCTTCATACCTTTGCCCGTTTTGTTTCTAAGCTGCCTGTGCGGCAGTGAACGGTGCAACCGGACAGGTTTTTGATTTTGTGGCTTTCTAAGCTGCCTGTGCGGCAGTGAACAGATCTCAACGCCATTTGTATCGAGCAAACCGTTTCTAAGCTGCCTGTGCGGCAGTGAACGGGCGCTACCCGTTCAGCTAGCTTGATTGATGTTTCTAAGCTGCCTGTGCGGCAGTGAACGATCTGTTCTGCGGGAATGCCGGTTTTTTGCTTTTCTAAGCTGCCTGTGCGGCAGTGAACGACCCGACACGGGCAGATGCCGACCCTTAACCTTTCTAAGCTGCCTGTGCGGCAGTGAACCCATCGGCCGCGAAGTGTCGCGATTTTTGGATTTTCTAAGCTGCCTGTGCGGCAGTGAACTTCTTGGCCGCGCTGAAACAGGTTTATGGTGTTTTCTAAGCTGCCTGTGCGGCAGTGAACGCGCGGCCTTGGCGCGACGGCCACCGCGAAACTTTCTAAGCTGCCTGTGCGACAGTGAACAGATCCAGCACTGCCGCGCGGTAGTCTGAAATTTTCTAAGCTGCCTGTGCGGCAGTGAACTGTACGTGCGGGTTTGGCTCGCCGTCCTCGTTTTTCTAAGCTGCCTGTGCGGCAGTGAACTAGAAGTGGTGCGTCCTGAGTTAGCGATTTAATTTCTAAGCTGCCTGTGCGGCAGTGAACTGCTGTGCCGCCATGTCGTTGGCCATGTCTACTTTCTAAGCTGCCTGTGCGGCAGTGAACAAAGGCGCTAGGTTCGTAGGTGTAGTTAAAAATTTCTAAGCTGCCTGTGCGGCAGTGAACCCGCCATGATTGCCGCCCCTGTTTCGCCCCCTTTTCTAAGCTGCCTGTGCGGCAGTGAACGTGGTTTCGTCGGGCGCGTTGGCTTTGGTAAATTTCTAAGCTGCCTGTGCGGCAGTGAACAATCAGACACCGCCACCATCACCGATTATATGTTTCTAAGCTGCCTGTGCGGCAGTGAACCCGGTGATGTGAATGCCCCACCGACGCTTAATTTTCTAAGCTGCCTGTGCGGCAGTGAACTAAAAGCGTGGGAGCTGAATGTTACGCCAAAATTTCTAAGCTGCCTGTGCGGCAGTGAACAAGCGAACCTGCGTGATGACGTAAAAGCCGCATTTCTAAGCTGCCTGTGCGGCAGTGAACTGTATTGATCGGGTTGGCCTTTTTTCCTCACATTTCTAAGCTGCCTGTGCGGCAGTGAACAAGTCGGTGCGCTTTTGCTGACCAAGCTGATATTTCTAAGCTGCCTGTGCGGCAGTGAACCACTTCACAGGCTTCTTTTGGCGTTAGTTCCCTTTCTAAGCTGCCTGTGCGGCAGTGAACCGGAAATTCACACGGTAGCTAAGTATTACGAATTTCTAAGCTGCCTGTGCGGCAGTGAACCGGAAATTCACACGGTAGCTAAGTATTACGAATTTCTAAGCTGCCTGTGCGGCAGTGAACTTCTGCGTTGGTAGTGCGTCCGTTTATCAGCTTTTCTAAGCTGCCTGTGCGGCAGTGAACTGATGCTCTTTCTGGCNCTGGCGGCGCAGCCGCCTCTCTTTCTAAGCTGCCTGTGCGGCAGTGAACAATAGAATAACGTAATAATCGTCAGTAACAACAGGCCATTAGGATAAAAATCGCCTTTTACCCTTGTTAAAAATGGCCTGCCGTAAGCAACTGTATTTCCTGTTTATTTTTAAAGAGCCCAAAAAGAAGGGGTAAAGAGGGGTTTCCCCTCAAAAACACGGCACCGCAGATTGCTGGTCGGACTCTCGTCGGCTGAGCCCATAACAGGTGAATGGTTGGTCCTTGTTTGGCGGCTGTTTGGTAGTCTCCCGCTCGATATACAAAGCAAACTCTTCCGTATTGGGCCGCCCTGCTCGTTTTTGGCTTGAAAGGCTGGTCACTTGAATAAAAGGCAGCGACCAGCGTTTGTCGTCCGTTTTAATGTTTTCCAACAAACGACGCTTTACTTCCGCCTCATCGTAACCATTTTTGCTGGCAATCGCGGCCGCGCGCCGGTCGAGGTTTTTATACAGTCTCTGCGGCGATTTGTAGTTCCAACGTTTAAAGTAGGCATAGTCTTGCACCCCTTCTGGCACCGGCTTGACCGCTTTAACATGTACATAATCGGTCAAGCGTGATAACCATCGTTGAATATTTAACTGCTCAAATTCTTCCTTGGTCTGTGCAAACAAACGCAACCGATGGCCGAGTGGGAAATCACCTTGGCGATAGTCCGGAAATCCGACCGCAATGGCCGATTGATTCGGTCCGATTTTGTTTTCCGCTAAGGCAATATGCACTTGCTGAAACACCTTATGCCAGAGGAAGCCTACTGGGATCTCTACATCTGGCAATAAAGTAATCTCTTGATAGTAGTTCATTACCGTCACCTATTTTTTGTCACCCTTGCCAAACACGCCGCCGCGGATCAGCATCGCCATAATGTAATGCTGCTGTTCGAGCGTTGGGGTTTTGTCTTTTAACATCCATCCATCGAGCAAGTTGTAAAAGTCGTTCTTCTCTTTTGGCTGACGATACGCCGCCCCGCGGTTAGTCAC
>NZ_MUFH01000353.1:0-2648 GCF_001996115.1 Salinivibrio sp. MA427 | reverse complement strand
GCACGTGCAATTGCCCAATCCGTCTCCGATAAAGGACGTGCTTCACCACGGCCACCGGCGGCGAGATTACCGCGCGTTTCACCTTTTGCTGGAATACGGGCCAGACAGTAGGGCACCGGTTCGCCGTCAACAATTAAGATGCGCTTATCACCATTGCTGATGTCAGGGACGAAGGTTTGTGCCATGCAAAAACGTTGGCCATGCTCAGTAAGGGTCTCAATGATCACACCAATATTCGGATCACCTTGTTTAACCCGGAAAATAGAGGCGCCCCCCATGCCATCGAGCGGCTTCAAAATAACATCACCGTGCTGGGCTTGGAATGCACGAATCTCGTCGGCACGTCGTGTCACCAAGGTGGTGGGTGTGTGTTCAGGGAACCAAGCGGTATAGAGTTTCTCGTTACAGTCACGGAGGCTTTGCGGTTTGTTCACAATTAAAACACCGGCTTCTTCTGCGCGCTCTAGCATGTAGGTCGCATAGATATACTCGGTATCAAAGGGGGGATCTTTTCGCATCAAGATCGCATCAAACGCGCGCAGCGGTAGGGTTTGTGTTTGGTGCACTTGATACCAATTGTTAGGATCATCCATGACACTCACTGTTTGGGTGCGAGCACTCGGTTCACCCTGCAGCATCGACATATCATTCATCGAAATAGTATGTATTTCCCAGCCGCGTTGTTGTGCCGCCAACATCATGGCAAACGTGGAGTCTTTTTTTACACTGATGGCCTCAATGGGATCCATCACTACACCTATTTTCATCATGTCTCTCCTGTTTGCCGTTAACCCAGGTCGCCAAAACGGACTTGTAGCGCGGTAATGGCTGTCAGCGCTGCCGTTTCTGTGCGTAAGACCCGAGGGCCCAATAAAATTTCTTCAAAACCACGATCACGTGTCATCGCTATTTCTTCTTCTGACAATCCGCCTTCTGGCCCAATCAGCAAACGTAGCTTAGAAGGGGCTTGAGGAAGTGTATTGAGGGAATACGGTGCGCGAGGATGAAGGTTGAGTTTCAGTCCATCAAATGCCTGTTGGCACCAAGTGTCTAGGTTGATCACGGGATTCACGGTGGGGACGATATTGCGCCCACTTTGCTCGCAGGCGCCAATGGCTATTTTTTGCCATTGTTGGCGTTTTTTCTCCAGTCGATCAGCATTGATCTTGACCCCACATCGCGCCGATAAAAGTGGCGTAATGGTATTTACTCCTAACTCAACCGATTTTTGTACGGTAAATTCCATTTTCTCACCACGAGAAATAACCTGCCCCAGTTCAAAATCTAGTGGCGATTCAACACCGACCTCTTCGCGGGCTGAGATGGTTGCGGTGACGTGTTTCTTACTGATTTGCGTCAAGGTCGCTGGAAATTGTGCCCCAGAACCATCAAAAAGCAGAATTGGTTGCTCTGCTTGCATTCTTAATACGCGGCCTAGGTGATTCGCCGCTTCATCGCTTAAGGTCACCGTGCCTTGAGACGGTAAAGGCGCCGGGTGATAAATTCGAGGAATTCGCATGGTGTTCGCTTTCCATTATCAATCAGCCTCCAGTGTAACATGGCTACCGGTGGCAATAGGTGATGTGTTAATCGGGAACGTGTCAATAATATGGGGACGGTGAACGGAAAAGCAAATAGCTAATGTTTTTCGCTRACCGGCGTCAGTATCTGTTGGCACTGTTTGCACCGATAGGTTGCCTGGCCGCGCAGAACTTTATGATGACGGCGTATCGTTAAGGCCACTGGCCCACAACGGCATTGGTACGAGAAGGTTTTCCCTTGCACCGCTGTGATATCAAGSTGGTGGGTCGTGTTTGCTGGAACATGAAACAAGTTAGTCATTAGGTCGCGCCATTCCGGACCATGAGGTTTGACACGCCCATGCAGCGCGAACGTGACTAAATGACAGACTTCATGCGGGATCACCTCATGAAAAAAAGCGTCGGCGTGCTGCTGGAGCAATACCGGATTAAACCGTAATCGCCATTCTGTCGGATGCGCGGTGCCTGCGGCGCGCCCTCGTAACGTAAAGCCAATTGTTGGATAAACCAGTTGGCGATCTAGTTGCCGATTGGCACGATCAATACAGGCGTGAACCTGGTCGGTGACCGATTGTATCAAGGTGTTAGACAGAGAAGGCATAGGTGTCGACTCACACTGCGATCAAAAAAGGGAAGCGAACGCTTCCCTTTGTAAAAAGCGAATCAGGCCAGATTAACCAAGCNAACCAAGCTTGGCAAATTCACGCAATAGGTCTGCTTTGTCGGTTTTCTCCCATGGGAAAATTTCACGACCAAAATGACCATACGCAGCAGTTTGCTTATAAATAGGTTGCAGCAAGTCGAGCATTTCTTGTAGGCCATACGGACGTAGATCGAAGTGCTCACGAACGGCTTTAATAATCACCTCTGGCGCCACTTTTTCAGTGCCAAAAGTTTCGACCATGATAGACGTTGGCTCGGCCACACCAATGGCGTACGACAATTGAATCTCRCAGCGGTCAGCAAGGCCAGCTGCGACGATGTTTTTCGCTACATAACGTGCGGCGTAGGCGGCAGAACGATCCACTTTTGATGGATCTTTGCCTGAGAATGCCCCGCCACCGTGACGGGCTGCGCCACCGTAGGTATCCACGATAATTTTACGGC
>NZ_MUFH01000352.1:0-2229 GCF_001996115.1 Salinivibrio sp. MA427 | reverse complement strand
GGCTCGATTAGTCAATCTTACTGATTCGGCTTACACGTTCACCCGAAACGGTGCGCAGCTGCACAGGAGTGCTCACGTGAGGAGCATTTGCCGCATCATAGGTTTGCCAGCTTGCACCATTATCGGTTGAGTACTCAATGGCGAGTCCTGGGAACGGTGAATTCGCTTTTAGTTCGCCATTCTCTATCATCCCACCAGGAACAGGCAAACGGAAGCCAATGCCTTGTTGTTCCAATTGTGGGAACCAGTAGTTTGCTAACTGATTGGCAAAGAGGTTGTAATCCACTTTTCGCTGCGTTTGATTCGCCTCTTTCTCGTTTTGTGTGTTCGCTTCCCAATCAGCACGATGCCAAGCACGTTCTGCCATGGCAAAGAGGCGAGGGAAGGTCATTGATTCAAACTGGCCATCGGAGCGAATGGTTTCACTCCAAACCGATGCTTGCAAACCGAGTACGTTTTCTGGACGCGTGAGCGTTTTCACTGTTGCGGCCTCGATGACCTCTTTTTTAGTAATTGGTGCGCCATTGCGTTTTGTGTTGGCATTAGCGTAGAGATCATCAGGCATAAAGCTAAACGTCTTACGAGTATCAGTAAAACGCGGTGCCCAATAGTAGCCACGCTCACTCGGATCTGGCTCGTAGGGATGGTCAAAATAGAGGTGTGTGGCTTGGTTATAGATAACGCCATAACCACTGTTAGCGAGGTTATAAGCTCGGTCGGCAACCCCCCATTCCCAGATATTTTGCCATGCATTGCCATATACCTGTTGATTGGTAAGTTGTGATCGTGGATAGACCTGATTAGTGTGCATTAAGCCGTCTTCCCAACCACCGAGATCCAGCTGATAGCGTTGGGCAATGTGTGAGATACGTTCGACAAAGTACTGACTTAAATCATCGACACTACTTACGCCTGCATCATTATTCGTTATAAAGGACTGACAAACGGGCGAGTCGGTCCATGCACCTGCTATCTCGTCACCACCAAAGTGGAATGTGCTGAGTGGCTGAACATCACGATGCGCATCAACTAAAGCGGAGACAACAGTATCGGCAAAGCGGTAGCTCGATTCCATACAAACATTGATGGCATTATCGGTGAACATTTGCACGGAAAGATACTGAGTATCGTCCTCAAAATCAGTCAGTAAATATTCCTTTGCTTTGGCTTCATCGCCTTGTGCCATGTACTTGTGATATCGCGCTTCCATCGCTTTGATGGCGGCGTGTGCGTGACCAGGCATGTCTACCTCAGGGATCACGGTAATATTGAGTGCATCCGCCTTACGCAAGATGGCTTGATAATCTTCCGTGGTGTAATACCCGTCTGATGCTTCTGTGCCGTCCGGTCCTGCGCCTAAGAAGGGCAATACACAGCGGGTTTCTGATAGATCATGACAGCGCTTGCTACCGACTTCGGCCAGCTCAGGGAGGGCTGGGATCTCAATGCGCCACGCTTCATCATCGCTGAGACGCAAGTGGAGTTTATTAAGCTTTAGTGCGGCCATCTGATCGAGTAATTTAAAAATGGCTTCTTTACTGCGAAAGTTGCGTGCCGCATCAACAGAAAGGCCTCGATAGGCAAATCGGGGCGCATCGGTCAGCGTCACCGCCTTGATGCTGTCGCCTGATTTGAGTTGTAGTAAACTTTGCGCGGCGTATAAAGCTCCTGCCTCATCGGGAGCACCAATCTCAATACGTTGCTGATCAGGCTGGACATCTAAACGATAGGCCTCATGCCATTGATCGCTGCCCTTGAGCGTCACTTTTTCCCAGCCAACATAGATAACGTTTTGGTTCGTCGGAACCCAGTCGCTCGCTGAGATACCAAGCTGATCGGCAAGCCACTTTGCTTGTGCTTGATAACCATTGTCATACACCACAGTCCAATCGCTGTTAATCGTGACATGGCCTTCTTTCTCAACGCGACTGGCCGGTGTTGGCAGTATTTTTCCTTGGATATCTTCCTGTGAAAGGTCGGCGTTGCGCTCGTATCGTTGCTGCGCGGAAAAAGGGTCATAGTGATCGATCAGTGCACCACCATAGCGTTTCCACTGTGCAGGGGAGTTAAATTCACCCACAAAGGTGAGTTCGTCATCCGGCTTGGTGGGCACCTGGCCATTTTTGTGGTTACTGGTACTGGCGATTAACGCGGTATGAGTGCCAGCTTCATCGTCTGACGCCAAATACCAGTTCGGCATAATATCGGATTTCGCTACTTGCCAATCAG
>NZ_MUFH01000351.1:0-2245 GCF_001996115.1 Salinivibrio sp. MA427 | reverse complement strand
GATCTTGCACTTAGATTGATTGGCGTGTCGATGTCCGATAAAGTGCTGATAATACATCGTCAATGCGAGTACGCTTTATGATAAAAACAGCTTTGGTCGGTTTTGGCTTTTCTGCCAATACATTTCACGTTCCTTTTTTGAGTGCAATCTCTGAGTTCGCTATTTCAGCTGTTGTGTCCAGTAAACCCGAACAAGTTGCACAGCGATTGCCTAAAGCGGCTTGCTTTGACGACCTCAACACTTTACTCACTCAACAAACCCCAGATTTGGTGGTGATTACTACCCCCAACCACCTCCATTACCAACACGTTAAACAAGCATTAGAAGCCGGTTGCCATGTCTTGGTAGAAAAGCCTTTTGTGACCAATAGCCGTGATGGTCTCGAGCTAGCGGCGCTGGCCAAGCAAAAAGGCTTGGTGTTGTGTCCTTACCACAATCGACGTTGGGATGGGGATTTTCTCACCCTAAAAGGGTTACACCTAGCAGGTGAGCTTGGCGACATCAAAGTCATGCATTCCAGCTTTAATCGCTACCGCCCAGAAGTCCGCCAACGTTGGCGCGAATTGCCAGGTGAAGGCAGCGGAATTCTCTATGACCTCGGCTCTCATTTAATTGACCAAGCCCTCCATCTTTTAGGGGAACCGGATGCGGTATCCGGCACCTGTCGTGCGCTACGCCCTAGCAGCGAAACGACCGACTATTTTCAAGTGACGCTGCATTACCCAAACACAGAAGTAATTTTATCCTCCAGCCCTTACCGTTCAGGTACCACCGAACGCTTTGTCGTCCAGGGTGAAAAAGCGACCTTCAGTACCGTAGGGTTAGATATTCAAGAAGAGCAACTACGCGCGGGTTTGATGGTAACTGTCTCTGGTTTTGGTGAGCAAGCGTATCAAGGGATGCTCGAAGTTGGTGACAGCGTCACTCCTGGTCCTCTCACCCTTGAAAACGGCCAATATCACCGCCTGTTCGATGGATTAGCAAAGGCAATTACCGATAACCAACCCTCGCCTGTTTGCCCAATTTCTGCAAGCAAAGTCATCTATGCTATTGAGCTGGCACAAACAGCCTCCGACACAGGCACTCGCCAACCTTGGCAGTTATAAGGCTGCAGTTTATAAATTAATTAAAAAGCTGAGCCACATGAGCGATGTGACTTAGCTTTTTGCTTTACAACATATAAAGTTATAGTGCGCTAAGTGCTAAAAAGTAGCCCAGACACAGCTGGGCCACAAAGTATGGCGCGTATTAAGCGAGAGTAAACTGGTACACCATCATTAATAGGAGTAACCAAAACACCGAAATTCGCCATTGAGTTAATGCCACTAAGCCAAGCGCGATGGGCACTAAATCCAAAGGTTTTGTGTAGGCGGAAACCCATACGGGTTGATACAGCGCGGCGGCGAGTAACCCCACGACACTGGCATTAATGAGGCTGATAGCCCCGGCCAAGCGAGGCTGAGTTTTAACCGCCTCCCAAATCGGCAAAACACCGAACATAAGTAATGCACCAGGCAAGAAAATCGCAATCGTTGCAATGATACTGCCCCAAATGGGAGCTAACCCTTCAACACTGGCACCCAGATAACTCGCCATGGTGAACATCGGCCCCGGCACTAGCTGAGCCGCCGCATAACCTTCAATTAACGCCGAATCAGTGACAACGTCACCGACAATAGGCTCGAGCAATGGTAAAACCACATGCCCGCCACCAAAGACAAAACTGCCCGCTTGGTAGAACAGATTAAACACCTGTACCCATAAGGTTTGATTAAACAGCCAAGGTACTGTGAGCAATAGTAAAAAAAGWCCCAGGATCACGCTACTGCGGCGCCACGCAATGTTAACTGGTGCATGATGTGATTGGGGCTTCGCAAACCCAATAGCTCCTACAATGCCTGCAATGACAATGGGAAGTACTTGATATAATACGCCTGATGGCGTTAGCAATAGCCATAACGTTGTTGCCACCGCCATTGTCCCAGTCGCTAACGAGCCGATAAATTTTCGGCCCATTGAGACAGTAGCATCAATCACTACCACCACCGCTAATAATTTGGCTGCGCTAATGATGCTTGCGACCCAATCAGAAGCTTGCGCACTGCTGTTTAATACCGCCGCCGCTGTCAACAAAACAAAAGAAGGCAAGGTAAACGCGACAAATGCGCAAAACGCACCTAAATAACCCGCGCGTTGATAGCCAATATACATACCGAGCTGACTGCTTCCTGGGCCAGGTAGAAAC
>NZ_MUFH01000350.1:0-2277 GCF_001996115.1 Salinivibrio sp. MA427 | reverse complement strand
TAATGGAGCAGACCCAAAACGGCGGTAATACAGGCCACCATGGTAGTGATAGCAAAGTCAGTGCCGCGGTTATCGTAAAGGTTAGCTTCATCGCGTAATTTCCAGGTAATGTAAACAGGTATGCCCAAGAAGTTTTTTCAACGCTATATGCCAAAGCGGGAGGCGTTGCGCGACAATAAGGCGCTACGCGTATTTGGTAGCCTGTTGCAGGATCCCAATCTGTGGTGCCTTAACCGGCGCTCGGCATCAGGGGCCTTTGCGGTGGGGCTGTTTATGGCATTTGTCCCGCTTCCTAGCCAAATGATCATGGCCGCTGGCCTGGCCATTATGTTCGGCGTGAATCTGCCACTGGCCGTGGCTTTGGTGTGGGTAAGCAATCCAATCACCATGCCGGTGATGTTTTATCTCGCTTACAAACTCGGGACCTGGATGCTGAATACGGCACCTATCCCCTTTCACTTTGAGCTTTCATGGCATTACCTTGCCGAGCAAATGAGCCATATTGGCCCACCTTTTTTATTAGGGTGTATCACTAGCGGGCTCGTCTTCGCGGTGATTGGTTATTTCAGTGTGCGCGGTATTTGGCGCTACTCGGTGGTGAGAAGCTGGCAAAAGCGCAAACTTCGCTTGCCTAAGAAAATCAAACAAGTACTCCCAAAGCCGACCAAACCGTCATCTTAGTGCGCACGTAGCATAGCGCTCGGTGCATCTTGCGCAAGAGTGAGCCCGAGAAGGTGCGAGTGAGATGGAATAGCTGTTGGTCGTTATACAATCGTTAACACCCTTGAGCGAGACAGATCAAAAAGAGCCCGTCGTAACGGGCTCTTTTTGTCGCTGTCTTTTATGCAGGCTATCTTGTATCAAGGCTATTTTGTATTAAAGCTATCTAGTTTTAGAGCTATCTGGTATTAAAGCTATCTGGTATTCACGCTATTTGGCACTGAGCACTGCAGCGGGTTGAAGCTGGCAAGCACGACGTGCTGGGTACCAAGCCGCCAGCAAGCTCAGAAGTATCGCCGTGATACTAACAAGTACTACGTCTGTGGCATGTAACTCACTGGGGAGAAAGTTGACAAAATACACATCACCTGACAAAAAACGATGCCCGACCCAAGCCTCAATCTGAGACAAGATCGTGGTGAGATGACTGGCAATCGCCACGCCCAACACACTGCCAATGGCGCTGCCTAACGCCCCAGAGAACAATCCGTACCAGATAAATATGCGTCGAATCAGGCGATCATTCGCGCCCATTGTGCGTAAAATCGCAATGTCCGCAGCTCTATCTTTTACCGACATCATCAAGGTTGACACCACATTRAAACACGCCACGCCAATCACCAGCACCATCACCAAATACATAATGGCTCTGACCAACTGGATATCGCGATATAAATACCCGAAATCGCCCGTCCAATCTTTTAAGTACACATAAGTAGATAAGATTTGCCCTACTTCTTGTACGATTTTTCGCGCGTCGAGTACCGGCGAAACCTTAAGCGAGACGCCGGTCACCGCCTCATCCATTCCCATCAGAGCTTGGGCATCTTGGAGACGCATTAATGCCAGCGAATGGTCGATTTGTCCGCCTAACTGCAACAGGCCAGCAACCTGCATTCGCACCCGCTTCGGTGCCCGTAGGTTAAGGCTACTGTCTGTCGCCGGCACCATGACCGTGATCCAGTCACCCTTGCTAACACCGAGCTGAGAAGCAATGCCTTGCCCTAAGACAAGACGAGATTGCCCCGCTGGCAAGCTTTCCCATCCACCATCGATATAATCACCAATCCGGCTAACCGTGCGCTCTGAGGTGGGATCCACCGCGCGAATTTGTGCGGGCTGTAAGCGAGTGCCATGTTCCATCAATGCCGTAAGCTCGACATAAGGCGCCGCCGCTTCCACCTGTGGGTGCCGTTCACTTTGCGCTTGCACCTGTTGCCAGTTTTCAATCGGACCATTGACCCCAAACACCTGTCCATGAGGCACCACTGACAGCACGCGTTGATTCAACTCTCGCTCAAACCCGTTCATGGCCGATAAACCCACAATGATCACCATGACGCCCACCGCGATACCAATGACCGAGGAAAGAGAAATAAAGGAGACCAAGCGATTTCGCTGCCGAGCACGACTAAAGCGCCGGCCTATCGCCAAGGATAACGGTTTCATGATGCCTCCTGCACAACCAAGTGGCCATCTTGCATCATCACTTGGCGATCCAGTTTTGCTGCCAGCTCACTATCATGAGTGACCACTAAAAACGCCGTGCCATGTTTC